>NZ_BAAAUG010000043.1:0-3382 GCF_039533825.1 Streptomyces rectiviolaceus | reverse complement strand
GTCGATCACCGGGGCCGGGGCGGGCAGTTCGCGGGCCGTGCCCACGCGCAGCTCCGCCGCGAAGAGCCGCCCGGAGAGGGTGAAGGCGGCGAGTTCCACCGCCGCGTCCGTCGCGTACCCCACGATGCCCGCGCCGCCCTCGCGGCTGCGCTCACGGCGGGCCCGCTCCGCGGCGGAGAGGCGCTCGGCCGCGCCCTTCAACAGCGCCTGGGGATCGGCCGCGACACGCTCGACCGCGCCGTCCTCCAGGTCAAGGACCCAGAGTTGGCTTGCCCGGTCCGTGCCGGACGGCGAGCGCAGGAAGGCGACGCGGGACCCGTCCGGCGCCACCGTGAACGCGCGGGGCGCACCGAGAGTGAAGCGTTGCGTGCGGGCGTGCAGGCGAGGGAAGGAGAGCCGCTGCGCCTGACTCTCGGCGGGCCCGGCGGTCGCGGGCTTCTCGGTGGTCATTCCCCGAGCCTAGGGGGCATGCGCCCCCTTGTGCTGCCGTGCTCCGAGTCATGCCGACCCACGGATAGTTATGATCCGTAGCGCTTAGTGGGTATGAACCTGCTGGCGTCCGCACTGGTGCAGGGTCTGGGACTTGGAGGTGAGCCGCCGTGGCACTCTCGATTTCGGCGGTGGTGCTGCTGGCGATCATTGTCTTCTTGCTGGTCAAGAAGTCAGGATTGAAGGCCGGCCACATGATCGTCTGTGTGCTGCTCGGCTTCTATCTGGCGAGCTCCTCCATCGCGCCGACGATCAATGAGCTGACGACGAACGTGGCGGGGATGATCGGCGACATCAAGTTCTGACCCATTTCTGATCCAGCCGCATCACGTTCTGATCACTGCGCGGGGTGCTCGTAGGGTGGTCCCATGACGGAACTGCCCGCCCGGCGTCTGCTGCTCGTGCACGCGCACCCCGACGACGAGTCGATCAACAACGGCGCGACGATGGCCAAGTACGTGGCCGAAGGCGCCCATGTCACGTTGGTGACCTGCACGCTGGGCGAGGAGGGCGAGATCATCCCGCCCGACCTCGCCCATCTCGCGGCTGACCGCGAGGACGCGCTCGGCCCGCAGCGCATCGGCGAGCTGGCCGCCGCGATGAAGGAACTGGGCGTCGCCGACCACCGCTTCCTCGGCGGCACCGGCCGCTACCGCGACTCCGGAATGATGGGAATCGAGCAGAACCACCGGACACATGCCTTCTGGTCCGCCGATCCCGACGCCGCCGCCGCGCACCTCGTCGAGGTGATCCGCGAGGTGCGGCCCCAGGTGCTCGTGACGTACGACCCGGACGGCGGGTACGGCCACCCCGATCACATCCAGGCCCACCGGGTCGCGATGCGCGCCGCGGACCTCGCGGCCGAGGGGGCATTCCGCGCCGATCTCGGCGAACCGCACACCATCGGCAAGATCTACTGGAACCGTGCGCCGCGTTCCGTCGTCGAAGAACGGTTCCGGTGGATGGAGGGTGCCCTGCGGCACTCACCGTTCACGACCCCCGGCGTGGTCGCGGACGTGCCCGGTGTGACGGAGGACGAACGGATCACGGCGGAGATCGACGGGACGGCCTTCGCGCAGGCGAAGGCGGCGGCGATGCGCGCGCACGCCACCCAGATCGAGGTACAGGGTCCGCTCTTCGTCTTGTCCAACGGGCTTGCGCAGCCGATCTTTGATGTGGAGTACTACGAGTTGGTGCGAGGAGAAGCCGGTGCGGTGGACGGCGAGCGTGAGACGGATCTGTTCGCGGGGCTCGAAGTCGCGGGGCTCGAAGGGGTGACGGCGCTGTGAGTACTCGTTCGCGTGCGACGTCGTCATCCGGTTCGGCCTCCGGTTCGTCAGCCTCGTCATCCTCATCGGCCGCCGCTCCGCCGGGCGGCAGTGCGCTCGCCCAGCCGCTGAATCTCGGTCGTATCGCCTCTTATGGGGGCCTCTTCGTGCTCGGCGCGGTCGTCGGTACGGCCGGGGCGCTCGTCCAAGGGGGCTGGTTCCCGGGCGGGTTGCTGCTCGCGCTTCTCGGGGCCGCCGGTCTCTTCTACGGTGGGGCGCGTGCCATCGGAACCAGAGCGGGGGCGGTGGCGCCGGCGGCGGGCTGGCTCGTCGCCGTCATGCTGCTCACGGCCAGCCGGCCCGAGGGGGACTTCCTCTTCGGCGCGGGACTCGGGTCGTACGCCTTCCTCCTTGGCGGAATGGCGGTCGCTGTGATGTGTGCCACCCTCGGTCAGCGGCCGCAACCAGGCGGGCCCGCCGCCCGACTTGGCAAGTGACGTACCACTTCAGTCCGTGCCCCGCACGGGTTTGACGGCGGTCACAGGATGAGTGCCGACGGCGGCCAGTATGGTGGTGCGCGCCGCCGAGCCGCCCGAGTGAGGTCGAGACGGGCGGCGGAGCCAACCGGGAGAACCTGCCTTGAGTCGTGAAACTGACAGTTCGTCCTCCGGGCCCCAGGGGCGCGGTGGAGCCGCTTACCCCTCGGGGACGCCGCCGTACGGCTCCCCCGCGCAGGGCGCCGCGTCGGACGGCGCCGTGGACGGCGCGCAGCGGCAGCCCGCCGAGGAGCGGCCCGACGAGCCCAAGACCGAGACCACGCTGACCACGCGCATCCGGATCAACATCCCCGGGTCGCGGCCCATCCCACCGGTCGTCATGCGCACGCCCGTCACGGACAGCGACGCGGGTGCCTCGCGTCCGCTGGGCGCGGGGCCGGGCCGTCCGGCGGACGCGTCCGACGCCGGTGACGGCGCGGGGCGTCCGGGGTCCGCGAACGGCGCGGGCGGTCCCGGTTCCGCCGGGATGTCCGCTCCGGGCTCCACGCCCGACGGAACTTCCCCTGCCGGTCCTCCGTCACCTCCCGCTCCGGCGGAGGAGAAGACGAGCGACTGGTTCGCGCCGCGCAAGAGCAGTGCGGGCGCCAGTGGGAACGGCGCGGCCGGGTCCGGCGGTTCGGGATCGGGCGGCTCCGGCACGGGCGCCTTCGACGTGTCGGGCGCCGTGGCGTCGGGCCCGCTCGGCACGGGTGCGCCGCAGGGCGGCGACCCCCAGCGCGGGGACCTGCCGTACTTCTCCGGAGGCGGTGACGGCGGCCGCGGTCCTTCCGGGCCGACCGGCGGACCGGTGACCGGTGACGGCCCGATGGCGCCGAACCCCGCCGCCTCGTCCGACCCGGCGCGCCAGGCCAACCCGGCAGGCCGGGCGAACCCGATGGCTTCGCCGAACCCGGGCGGTCCCGGCAACCCCGGCAATTCCGGCAACTCGAGCATCCACCCCAATTCGGCCAACCGCCCCAACCCGGCCAATCCCGCCGCCCGTTCGGGTGCGGGCGCCGGCCCGGCCGCGATGGGCGACGACACCGCCATCCTCACGCCGCAGAAGGCGGGCCCCCTCCAGGGCCCTCC
>NZ_BAAAUG010000042.1:11655-112425 GCF_039533825.1 Streptomyces rectiviolaceus | reverse complement strand
GCTGATCGCTGGTGTGGTTCATCACGAAGTCGATGATCACGCGCATGCCCCGCTGATGAGCCGAATCGATGAATTCGACGAAATCCCCGAGATCGCCGAACTCGGGCAGGACGGCGATGTAATTGGCCACGTCGTAACCGCCGTCCCGCAAGGGTGACGTGAAGAACGGCGGCAGCCAGAGGCAGTCCACGCCCAGCCACTGCAGATAGTCCAGCTTGGAGGTGATGCCCTTGAGGTCGCCGATGCCGTCGCCGTCGCTGTCGTGGAAGGAGCGGACGAGGACCTCGTAGAACACGGCGCGCTTGAACCACTCAGGGTCTCGGTCCTTGGCGGGCGCGTCCTCGAACAGGTCGGATACCGGCTCGTTGATCGTCATGGATCCTCCATTGCCGCACGGCTGGGGGGAGCGCGTGCTTCCTCAGTCGACCGCGCAGATGTGCGCGGGGGACACGCCCGGCGTCAGACGGACGTAATTGGTCTCGCCCCACGTGTAGGTCGCGTCGCCCAGTTCGTCGTGTGCGCGGAAGGAAGAGCCGGGCGCGATGTTCAGGCGGGTGCAGTCGAGGCGTACGGTCGCTTCCTGGGTGTGGTGCGGGTCGAGGTTGACCACCACCAGCACCGTGTCGCCGGGCACATGACGGCTGTACGCGATCACGTGATCGTTGTCCGTGGGGTGGAAGTGCACGTCGCGCAGCTGCTGCAGTGCCGGGTGGCGTCGGCGGATCGCGTTGAGCGTGGTGATGAGCGGCGCGATGGTGCGTCCTTCACGCCGCGCCGACTCCCAGTCGCGCGGGCGCAGTTGGTACTTCTCCGAGTCCAGGTACTCCTCGCTGCCCGGCTGCAGGGGAGTGGCTTCGCAGAGTTCGTAGCCGCTGTACATGCCCCATGTCGGTGCGAGGGTCGCGGCGAGCACCGCGCGGAGCTCGAAGGCCGGGCGGCCGCCGCTCTGCAGGAACTCGGGCAGGATGTCCGGGGTGCTGACGAAGAAGTTCGGCCGGAGATAGTGGGCCGTTTCGCCGGACAACTCCTGTACGTATTCGGTCAGTTCGGCCTTGGTGTTGCGCCAGGTGAAGTAGGTGTAGGACTGCTGGAAGCCGATGGCCGCGAGGGTGCGCATCATGGCCGGGCGGGTGAAGGCTTCCGCCAGGAAGATGACGTCGGGGTCGGTGCGGTTGATGTCGCCGAGTACTTCTTCCCAGAAGGCGACGGGTTTGGTGTGGGGGTTGTCGACGCGGAAGATGCGTACGCCGTGGGCCATCCAGAAGCGCAGCAGGCGCAGGGTCTCGGCGATCAGGCCGGGCATGTCGCGGTCGAAGGCCAGGGGGTAGATGTCCTGGTACTTCTTCGGGGGGTTCTCCGCGTAGGCGATGGTGCCGTCGGCGCGGTGGGCGAACCACTCGGGGTGCTTGTCGACCCAGGGGTGGTCGGGGGAGCACTGCAGGGCGAAGTCCAGGGCGACTTCGAGGTCCAGGGCGGTGGCGCGGCGTACGAAGGCGTCGAAGTCGTCGATGGTGCCCAGGTCCGGGTGGATGGCGTCGTGGCCGCCCTCGGGGGAGCCGATGGCCCAGGGCACGCCGACGTCGTGCGGACCGGGGGACAGGGAGTTATTGGCGCCCTTGCGGTAGGTGGTGCCGATGGGGTGGATGGGCGGGAGGTAGACGACGTCGAAGCCCATCGCGGCGATGGCGGGGAGCCGTTCGGACGCGGTGCGGAACGTGCCGGACCTCGGAGGCTCGCCCTCGCGGACGACGGCGCCCTCCGAGCGCGGGAAGAACTCGTACCAGGACCCGAACAGGGCACGGGGCCGCTCCACGAGCAGCGGCAACGGGGCGCTCTCGGTGAGGCGTTCGCGCAGGGGATGGGCCGACAGGAGCGCGCGCACCTCCGGTGCCGTGGCCGCCGCCAGGCGGTCCAGCGGGGTGCGGGTGTCGTCGCGCAGCAGACCGAGCGCCGTTCGCAGGGTGGAGCGCGCCGCGTCGTCGGGAGCCTGGGCGACGGCCCGGTCGAAGAGCCGGATCCCGTCCTCGAGGGTGACTCCGGTGTCCACGTCGGCGTGCACCTTGATCACCGCGTCGCGCTGCCAGGCGGCCATGGGGTCGGTCCACGCCTCGACGGTGAAGGTCCAGTGACCGATCGCGTCCGGGGTGACGTCGGCGGCCCACCGGTCCGTCCCCGGCGCCGGCTCCCGCATGGCCCGGCGCCGCGTGGTGCGGCCGTCGGGCGCGTGCAGGACCGCCTCGGCGCCGACCACGAGGGAGCCTTCGACGAACACGAGGGCGGTGATCTCGACGGCTTCCCCGACGACGGCCTTCGCCGGGTGCAGGCCCCGGTGGACACAAGGGCGTACATCCTCGATGGGGATGCGGACGTGACTGGGGTCCACCGACATGCTCTCCACCTCCGGGGTCGTCCGGTGCGCGTTGATCGTCTCGGGTTCGTTCCCTGCGGGTTCGTGCCTGGCGTCAGTCGCCCCCGGGCGGCGCGGGGCGGCCGGCGGGCTCGGGGTGCGGCGGGCGTTCCGCGGCCTCGGCCGCCTCCCGTCCGCAGCGTTCGCTCGTCACGGCGCACAGCGCGGCCACGGCGTCCTCGAACCGTGCCCGCACCGCGGGGTCGTCGGGGGAGGCGAGGAAGCGGCGCTGCCACGCGCGGTACCTCACCAGTTGCCGATCGACGTCTTCTGTGGCGTGCTCCGCCCGCATCGCACTCGACCTCCTGGGGCCTCCGCAACGGTGAGCCCCAGCGGGCTCGCGGACCGTTCACGGAGGGGGAGCGAGCCGTCACAGCGGGTTTGCTCCCCCATTCATGGTGCGAGGTGAAGCGTGCCGCGTCCTGTTGAACGCAGCGCAGTCGACCGATCACTCTCGTGTTGCACGAATGGAGTAGAGGGGTGAGGCTGGTTGCTGACTCTCAAGCGATCACTGCTCACGCTCTGTGCGCACAACGACTCCGTCGAAGCGTCGGAGCGCGAGCTCCGCGGTGAGGAGCAAGAACGATGAACCACCACGCAGTGCCCCGCTACTACCACCTCGATGTGGACCTGGTGCCGGAGCGCGTCGGTCAGATCCGGCGCATCCTGGCCGCGCATCTGCGCTATTGGGGGCTGGAACAGCTCGTTCCTGACGTGTCGCGGGGGGTCGGCCTCCTGTTGGAGCCCGCGGCGCGGAACACCTCCGCGGGACGGACCGCGATCGAGACCTGGTGGACCGGACAGCATCTGATCACCGCGGTCTCGCACGACGATCCGGCCACTGACGGTGAGCACCGCGTCGAGCCGCACTCCTTGGCCCAGATCGCGGCGCTCAGCGACGGGTGGGGCAGCTGCATGGCCGACGACCAGCACATCGTCTGGTTCTCGCTGCGCAGCCGTACGGAGCTTCGCGAACCCCTGGTCCCCAAGGGCCCGGCGCCCATCACGATCGAGGCGCGGCCCCTGCCGCGCGCCGTTCCGCAGCCGGTCGGCGTGGGCGGGCCGGAGCGGACGACGCCCCTCGAGGTCGCAGGCCCTGCCTGACCTGAGCATGTGCGCCGGGTGCGCTCCCGAAAGGGCGCGCACCCGCCGCATGCCCGATGGTCGAAACAGGTGACGACGACGGGAGAGCTTGTGCGCGTATGGACCGGCCGACCCTTCCCGCTCGGCGCCACGTACGACGGTGACGGGACGAACTTCGCCCTGTTCAGTGAGGTGGCCGAGCAGGTCGACCTCATCCTTCTGGACGCGGACGGCGCCGAGCGGGCCGTGACGCTCACGGAGGCCGACGGCTCGGTGTGGCACGGCTACCTCCCGGACGTCGAGCCCGGGCAGCGCTACGGATACCGGGTGCACGGCCCGTGGATGCCCGCCGCCGGTCATCGCTGCGACCCGGAGAAGTTCCTCCTCGATCCCTACGCCAGGGCGATCCACGACCTCCGCGACGACAGGCCGACGAAGGCCGCACCCGCTCGTGCCGCGGCCTCCCGCGACGGCGCCGAGCCGGCCGCCCTCTGCGGTGTCGTCGTCGACCCGGCCTTCGACTGGACCGGGGACAGCCCGCCCTCGCACGCCTACGCCGACTCCGTCATCTACGAGACGCACGTACGCGGACTGAGCCGCACGCACCCAGGCGTTCCCGAAGAACTCCGCGGCACATACGCGGGCCTGGCCACACCGGCCGTCATCGACCACCTGACCTCCCTGAGCGTCACCGCGGTCGAACTGATGCCGGTACACCAGTACGTCCAGGACGGGTTCCTGCTCGACAAGGGCCTGTCCAACTACTGGGGCTACAACACGATCGGATTCTTCGCGCCGCACCACGCCTACGCGGCCCACGGAACGCTGGGACAGCAGGTCACCGAGTTCAAGTCCATGGTGAAGGCCCTGCACGCGGCCGGCCTCGAAGTGATCCTCGACGTGGTGTACAACCACACCGCGGAAGGCAACGAGAACGGCCCCACCCTCTCCTTCCGCGGCATCGACAACGCGTCCTACTACCGGCTGTCCGACGACGACTTCAGTCGCTACTACGACACCACGGGAACGGGCAACAGCCTGCTGATGCGCCACCCCAATGTCCTTCAGCTGCTGATGGATTCACTGCGCTACTGGGTCACCGAATGCCACGTGGACGGATTCCGCTTCGACCTGGCCGCCACCCTCGCCCGGCAGTTCCACGAGGTGGACCGGCTCTCCGCATTCTTCGACCTCATCCAGCAGGACCCCGTGATCAGCCGCGTCAAACTGATCGCCGAGCCATGGGACCTCGGCGACGGCGGCTACCAGGTGGGCAACTTCCCACCGCTGTGGTCCGAGTGGAACGGGAAGTACCGCGACTGTGTCAGGGACTTCTGGCGCGGGGGCGACCGGACACTCGCGGAGTTCGCCTCACGGCTGACCGGATCCGCCGACCTCTACCAGCGCGACCGGCGCCGTCCGCGCGCCAGCGTCAACTTCATCACCGCGCACGACGGTTTCACGCTGCGCGATCTCGTCTCGTACGACATGAAGCACAACGAGGCCAACGGCGAGGGAAACCGGGACGGCGAGAGCAGCAACCGATCCTGGAACTGCGGCACCGAAGGCCCCACACGCAATCCGGAGGTGCGCGCCCTGCGCGCACGGCAGCAGCGCAACTTCCTGGCGACGCTGATGCTGTCCCAGGGCATTCCGATGCTCGGCCACGGGGACGAACTGGGCCGCACCCAGCTCGGCAACAACAACGCGTACTGCCAGGACAACGAGACGGCGTGGATCGACTGGGACCTCGACGAGGAACGCGAGGAACTCCTTGACTTCACCCGCCGGCTGGTGGCGCTGCGCACCGAGCACCCCATCCTGCGCCGCCGCCGCTTCTTCCGTGGCGACACCGTCACGCACCGGGGCGAGCCGCTGCCGGACCTGGTCTGGCTGCGCCCGGACGCCGCCGAGATGACGACGACGGACTGGGTCCGGCCCGACGCGCACGCGGTCGCCGTCTTCCTCAACGGCGATGCCATCGCGGAACCGGACCGCGTCGGCCGGACCGTCGTGGACGACTCGTTCCTCGTGCTGTTCAACTGCTACTGGGAGCCGATGGAATTCCGGCTCCCCGACGCCACCTACGGCTCGTGCTGGACGACCCTGCTCGATACGTCCGAACCCAGCGGCCCGCCGGACGAGACCGAGCACAAGGCCGACACGACCCTGAGCGTGGGCCCCCGGTCCCTGGTCGTCCTCTCCCGTCCCCCGGACAGGTGACGCGAGCAGGTCATCGGTGGTCCAGGTCCACCTCGAGGTCGTCCGTCTCCGTCCAGAAGCCGTCGTCGGCGTCCTGCAGCCGGGACGCGGCGTGCTTCATGTGACGGCGTACGGCACTGCGGGCCGCCTCGGCGTCGCCCGACTCGATGGCGGCCAGGATCGCGTGGTGCTCCACCCGGACGGCCTCGATGAAGTCGTCGCGCCGCGCCTCGTTGGCCCGCGTGACGCGGATGCCGCTGCGCATGACCTCGCCCAAGTACCGCACGGTGGAGACCATCACCGCGTTCCCGGTCGACTCGGCGATCGACTGATGGAACGCGAGGTCCTCGTCCACACCGTCACCGCCGGCCGCGACCGCCTTGTCGATCGCTGCCAGGGACTGGCGCATCCGGGTGACGTCGTCCGGCGTGGCCCGGGTGGCCGCCAGCGAGGCCGCCTCGCCCTCCATGGCGCGGCGGACCTCGACGATCTGCATGACCTTGGACTTGGTGCCGGAGGCCTCGGCCTCCAGGTCGAGCGGGCGGGTGCGCCGGGGCATGACGAACACGCCCCGGCCCTGGCGCGGTTCGACCAGGCCCGCGTTGCGCAGCCGGGAGACGGCCTCGCGGATCACGGTGCGGCTGACGCCCAGTTGCTTGACCAACTCGACCTCGGTCGGCAGCTTGTCGCCCTCGGCCAGACGTCCGGACTCGATCTCCTCGGAGAGGATCGCGGCGACCCGGTCCGCGAGCCGTATGGGGCCACTCACCTTGGAGAACATGCTCGTCAGTCTATCCGTCAGGGCCTGATCGCCCCGGCTGCGGGCAGCGCCGCGGCCGTGACGGCTTCGGGGTGGTCCTCGACGTAGGCCCGGACGACCGACTCGAAACTCTCGTCGGGCCGCAGGCCGAGCGCCGCCGCGCGCGCGTTGTCGAACGCGGCGGGCCACGAGCCGACGATGGCCTCTACGGCCGGGTCGGGCGCGAGGGTCACCAGGTCCGCGACGGCGTCGCCGGCCACCCGGCGCAGCGTGTCGAGCATCTCGGCGACCGTGACCGTCAGTGCCGGCAGATTGACCGGAAGCCCGCCCGTGAGCAGGCCGGGGCCGCTGCCGCGCTCGGCCTCGGTGATGGCCAGGATGCCCTCGACGGTGCGCCGCGGCGAGGCAAGGGCGACCCGCAGGCCGGGGCTGACCGGGCAGGTGGCAGGCAGGCCGGAGAGTGGCTCGCGGATGATGCCGGACAGGAAGCCGGAGGCGGCCGCGTTGGGCTTGCCCGGCCGCACCGAGACGGTCATCAGGCGCGCCACGCGCCCGTCGACGAAGCCGCGCCGGGTGTACTCGGCGACCAGCTGCTCGCAGACGCGCTTCTGTGTCCCGTAGCTGGACTGCGGCGTGGGCAGCGTCGACTCGCTGACCACGGGCGGCAGCGGCAGCGCGGCGTCGGAGCCGTAGACCGCGACGCTGCTGGAGAACACGACCCGGGGCATCGGCCCGCCGGCGGCCGTCTGCGCGCGGGCGGCATCGAGCAGCGCGCGGGTGGTGTCCAGGTTGGCGCTCATGCCGAGGTCGAAATCGGCCTCGCACTCGGACGAGACCGCGGACGCCAGATGGATCAGGACGTCCACCGGCCGCGCGAAGATTTGCTCGAGGCGCTCGCCCAGGTCGCCCTGGACGACGTCCACCAGCGGGTCGGCCGCCACCGTCGACTCGGCCGGCACGAACCGGTCGGCGAGCACCAGTTGGTCGATGGGCGTCCCGCACAGGGTCCGCCGCTTCAGCAGGGCGTCGGCGACCTTTCGTCCCAGGAAGCCGAAGCCACCGGTGATGACGATCCTCATGCGTGTTCTCCTCGGTAGTTCTTGAGCCAGCCGAGCCCCTCGCTCGTACCGGCCCGGGGGATGTACTCGCAGCCGATCCACCCGTCGAAGCCCAACTCGTCGATGACGTCGAACAGGTGGCGGACATTGAGTTCGCCCCGGTCGGGCTCGTGGCGGTCGGGCACGCCCGCGATCTGCAGATGTCCGACGCGGCCTGTGGGCAGGTCGCGGCGCAGTGTCGTGGTGAGGTCGCCCTCCACGATCTGGCAGTGGTACAGGTCGAGTTGCACCTTGAGATTCGAGGCGCCCACCTCCTGTACGAGAGCGTGCGCCTCGGCCTGCCGGTGCAGGAAGTAGCCCGGCATGTCACGGCCGTTGATCGGCTCGATCAGGAGGTCGACGTCCACGGCGGCGGCCCGCTCGGCGGCCCAGGCCAGGTTGGCCAGGTACGTGGCGCGGTGCGCGGCCTGCCGGGTGGGCGTGGCCTCCGGGGGCAGGAGACCGGCCATCACGTGCACCTGGCCGCAGCCGAGCGCCGCCGCGTACTCCAGCGCCCGCTCGATCCCGGAGCGCAGCTCGGCCTCGCGGCCGGGCAGCGACGCGATGCCCCGCTCGCCGGACTCCCAGGCGCCGGGAGGCGCGTTGAACAGCACCTGCCGCAGGCCGTGCTCGTCGAGGCGGCGGCGCAGCTCGCGGGCGTCGTAGGCGTAGGGGAAGAGGTACTCGACGGCCTCGAAGCCGTCCGCCGACGCCGCGGCGAATCGGTCGAGGAAGTCGTACTCGGTGTACATCATGGACAGGTTCGCGGCGAACCTCGGCATGCTTGCTCCTGTGGTGGGGCCAGGGCGGCCAGGTGCGGTCCCGGTCAGCGGTTGACGACGTCCTTCTTGGTGGTCAGCACGGCGGCAGCGCCGACCACCAGGCTCAGGGCCAGGACGTACATCGGGATGGAGGTCGATCCTGTGGCGTCCTTGAGCCCGCCGATCATGTACGGGCTGACGAAGCCGGCCAGGTTGCCCACCGAGTTGATCAGGGCGAGCCCGGCCGCAGCGGCGGTGCCGCCGAGGAACGCGGTGGGCAGCGACCAGAACAGCGGGGCACAGGTCAGCACTCCGGCCGCGGCGAAGGACAGGGCGATCAGGGACAGCACGGTCGATCCGCTCCACCCGGCGGCCAGGGAGAAGCCGACGGCGCCCATGAGGCTGGGGACGACCAGGTGCCAGCGGCGCTCGCGGCGCTTGTCCGCGGAGCGTCCGAACAGGTTCATCGCGATCAGCGCGGCCACGAACGGCACGGCGCTGAGCACGCCGATCGTGAAGTTGTCCTCGATGCCGGTCGACTTGACGAAGGTGGGCATCCAGAACGTCAGGGCGTACTGGCCCATCACGAAGCAGAAGTAGATGAGGCACATCAGCCACACCTTGGGGTCGCGGAAGCCGTCCCACACGCGGCCGTGCTTCTGGTGCGCGGTGTCCTTGGCGATCGCCGCCTCGACGATGTCCTTCTCCTCGTCGGAGAGCCACTTGGCGCTGCGTACGCCATTGTCGAGGTAGAACAGCGTGGCGACACCGATGAGGAGCGCCGGGATCGCCTCGAGCAGGAACATCCACTGCCAGCCCTGCCACCCGTTGACCCCTTGGAAGCGGTCCATGATCCAGCCGGAGAGCGGGTTGCCGAAGATGCCGGCCACGGGGATCGCCGACATGAACATCGCGATCACGCGGGCCCGGCGGTGGGAGGGGAACCAGTAGGTGCAGTAGAGGATCACACCCGGGTAGAAGCCGGCCTCCGCGGCGCCGAGCAGGAAGCGGAGCACGTAGAACATCGTCTCGTTGGTGACGAGCGAGAACGCCCCCGAGATCAGACCCCAGGTGATCATGATCCGGGCGATCCAGGTGCGTGCGCCCACCCGCTGCAGCATCAGGTTCGAGGGGACCTCGAAGAGGAAGTAGCCGATGAAGAACAGTCCTGCGCCGAGGCCGTACGCCGCCTCGCTCAGACCCAGGTCGTCGGACATCTGCAGCTTCGCGAAGCCGACGTTGACGCGGTCCAGGTAGGAGAAGACGTAACACAGGATCAGGAAGGGGACGATACGGAGAACGACCTTGCGGAACACGGCGTTCTCACGGGCGAGGTCGGGGGCCTCCGCCGTGGTGGTGGACGTGGACATGCGGAATCCTTACTGCGGCTCAGGGGATTCTCCGACGGGCGGTGCGCGATCACCAAGAGGCGCCGAACACGGCCTTGAGTTCGTCGAGAGCGGGGGAGGTGAGCGGCTCGGGGCGACGGTCGGTCAGGAGCCAGAGTCGTGCCGTCTCCTCGAGTTCTTCGAGGACGGCGAGAGCGGATGCGGCGTCCGGACCCCAGACCACCGGGCCGAGACGGTCGAGCAGCACGGCCCTGATCGGCGTGCGTCCCGCAGCACGATCAGCGATATGGCCGGTCACCAGGTCGGCCACGCGGGGATCGCCGGGCCGGTGGTAGGGGATGAGCGGGACGTGCCCGACCTTCATGACGTAGTACGGCGTGAGGGGCGGAAGCACGTCGTCCTTGCTCCACACGCCGGCCAGGGTGAGCGCGACCAGATGCGTGGAGTGGGTGTGGATGACGAACCGTGCCGTGGGGTCGGCGGCACAGATACGCCGGTGCAGGGTGAGGGTCTTGCTGGCGCGGTCGCCCGCGATCTGCTCGCCCCCGGCGTCGACCAGGGCCAGACGATCGGGGTCGAGGAAGCCGAGGGCGGCGTCGGTGGGCGTGATCAGGTGGGAGTCGCCGACCTTCGCGCTGATGTTGCCGGCGCTTGCGTGGACGTACCCGCGGGCGAACAGGCTGGTGCCCACCCGGACGATCTCGGCGCGCGCCGCGTCCACGTCGTCTGCGAGGTCCACGTCGGCCGCGGCCGGATCCGGGAGCTTGCTCATGCGGACTCCCCGTCGAGGTGGGCGAAGGATGCGGTGAAGAAGCCGGGGCCGCCGAAGTTGCCGGACTTCAGCGTGATGTGGAGCGTGTCCCCGCCCGGCAGGGCCGCCGCGCACCACGGCACACCGGGGTCGATCTGCGGTCCGATGCGCAGGCCCGTCAGGCCAAGCGCCTGGACGACCGCGCCGGAGGTCTCGCCGCCCGCGACCACGAGCTGACGCACACCCAGCTCCACGAGCCCCTGGGCGACGCGGGCCAGGGTCCGCTCGACGAGCTCACCGGCCTCGGCGACGCCCAGGCGGCCCTGGACGTCCTTGACCGCGTCGGGCGCCTCGGTGGAGTAGACGAGCACCGGCCCGTCGGCCAGATGTGCGGCGGCGAAGGCCAGGGCCTGCCCGGCCACGTCATCGCCGGCCGCGATCCGCAGCGGATCCACGCTGAACGCGGGGCGGCCGTCGCGCAGGAACTCCCGGACCTGACCGTTGGTGGCACCGGACGCCGACCCGGAGACGACGGCCTGATGGCCGCCGGGCGGGGGCAGTCGGGCGGCGGCGGGGGACGGCTTGAACCCCCAGTTCGCGGGCAGGCCGATCGCCAGACCCGACCCGGCGGTCACCAGCGCAAGCCCCTTGACCGCCGTGCCAAGGCGTACGAGATCGTCGTTGGAGACGGCGTCGACGATCGCCGCGCCCACGCCCTCCTCGCGCAGCGCGTCGATGCGCTCCCCGATCGCCTCGGCGCCCGCGGCGACCACGGTGTGGTCGATGAGACCGACCGGGCGCGCGGTCTGCGCGCCGAGCACGGACACCAGGTTCGAGTCGGTCATCGGCGTCAGCGGATGATGGCGCATACCGCTCTCGCCGAGCAGTACGTCGCCGACGAAGAGATGCCCCTTGAAGACGGTGCGCCCGTTGTCGGGGAACGCCGGGGTCGCGACCGTGAAATCGGTGCCGAGGGCGTCCATCAGGGCCTCGGTGACGGGCCCGATGTTGCCCGCGCGCGTCGAGTCGAAGGTCGAGCAGTACTTGAAGTAGATCTGCTCCGCGCCCGCGGAGCGCAGCCACTCCAGTGCCCGCAGCGAGGCATCGACGGCGTCGGGGGCCGGGGTGGTCCGCGACTTGAGCGCGATGACGACGGCGTCCGCGTCGAGCGGCCCCTCGGCACCGGCCCGCGGTACGTCGATCAGCTGGACCACGCGCATGCCCGCGCGCACCAGGTTGTTGGCCAGGTCGGTGGCGCCGGTGAAGTCATCGGCGATGCAGCCGAGTCGGATTGCCATGTCAGCCCTCCGACCGCTCGGCCTGTCCGGGCAGCTCGATTCCCGGGAAGATCTTGATCACCGCGCTGTCGTCCTCGCCGCCGAGCCCGGAGGCCGACGCCTGCAGGAACATCTGATGGGCGGTGGCCGCCAGAGGGAGGGGGAACTTCTCCGGCCGGGCCGCGTCGAGCACAAGACCCAGGTCCTTGACGAAGATGTCGACCGCGGAGAGCGGCGTGTAGTCCCCGGCGAGCACGTGCGCCATGCGGTTCTCGAACATCCACGAGTTGCCGGCGCTGTGCGTGATGACCTCGTAGAGCGCGTCGGCGGGCACGCCCGCCTTAATGCCGAGCGCCATCGCCTCGGCTGCCGCGGCGATGTGCACGCCCGCGAGCAGCTGATTGACGACCTTGACCTTGGAGCCGATCCCGGCCTCGTCGCCCAGGCGGTAAACGGTGCTGCTCATGGCCTCGAGCACCGGATCGGCGATCGCGTACGCGGTGGGGGCGCCCGAAGTCATCATGGTGAGCTCACCGTTCGCGGCCCGTGCGGCGCCACCGGAGATGGGCGCGTCCAGGTAGAGCACGCCTCGCTCGGCCAGGCGCCGTTCGAGCTCGGCGGACCAGGTGGGGTCGGCCGTGGAGCACATGACGTAGACGGAGCCCGGACGCAGCCGCTCGGCCGCGCCGTCGGCGCCGCCCGTGGCGAACAGGACCGACTCGACCTGCGCGGCGTTGACCACGACACCGACCAGGACGTCGACGGAGGCCGCGAGCTCGCCGGCGGAGGCGAAGGTGGTGCCGCCGTCCTCGGCGAAGGCGGCGGCGACATCGGGGCGCAGGTCATGAACACCCACATCGAAGCCCGCGTCCCGCAGACTGCGCGCCATGCCGAGCCCCATGGCCCCGAGCCCCACCACGCCTACGCGCGGTAGTGCCGACCTGTCCTGGTCGTTCATGCCCATCCTCGTCTCGCTGATCCGTGCGGCGATCGGGTCATATGATGACCTGAGGATGTGGGATGGCGCACTGTGATGCCGGTTACATGTCGATCGTGTGCGCCGAAGTGTCGGTCTCCGGCTGCCTCTTGACGCCTCGTCAGGCGGGGAGGCGTACGCCGGATCCGGCGGGCCGGGGGCCGGGGGCGGCGCTCAGGCGCGCGCCTGTCCCATGCCGACGAACCACCGGGCCGCCACCGCGGCGACCTCGTCCAGCGCTTCCGGGTCCTCGAACAGGTGCGTGGCATCGGGGATCACGCGCAGCCGGCTGAGGGCATGCAGCTGGTTGGCCGTTTCCCGGTTGAGCCGGAGGGCCTCGGTGTCGCGGCCCCCTGCGAGCAGCAGGACCGGCGCGCACACCTGGCCGAGCACCTCGCCTCCTGCCAGGTCGGGGCGGCCGTCGGGGCAGACCACCGTGTCCACGAGGCCGGGCCGTGCGGCGGCGGCGCCGAGCGCGGCCGCCGCTCCCGTACTCACGCCGAACAGGCCGAGAGGCAGACCGGTGACGCGGGCGGCGAGCCAGTCCACGGACGCGATCAGCCGGTGCGTCAGCAGATCGATGTCGCCGCGGTGGCGGCCGGTCACCCTGTCCGCGGTCGCTTCGTCGGCGGTGAGCAGGTCGATGAGCAGTGTCCCGAGTGCGGCGGCGTGCAGCGCGTCGGCCACGGCCATGCTGCGCGGGCTGCGCCGGGAACTGTCGCTGCCGTGGGCGAGGACCGCGACGCCGAACACGATGTCCGGAACGGTCAGTTCACCGATGAGTGCCCCCTCGCCGTCGGGCACGGTGACGGTCTCGGACAGCATGGGACCTCCGGATTCCGGGGACGGGGTGCCCGCCGGGTACCCCGCGCGGCCTTCGCTACGCGGCTGTGCCACGGAGCGTGCTCGTTTCCGCGTCGGGGGCACGCCTGGCCCGGGCAAGGGCGCGGCCCTCGGCCGCGTACCACTGGTGCCCGAGCACCAGGGCCAGGGCGATGCCGACCACGTCCCCTCCGTAGTACATGACGTACGACGCGAGGTGCAGGTCGGCCGTGGTGTAGGAGATGCCGGGCGGGCCCGTGGCGTACAGCGACTTGGCCAGGATGCCGTGCCCGGCCGCCGCGGCCAGCAGAGCTCCGCCCCGCAGCGCGAACCCGGCCCGGTGGCGCAGCGGGTCCAGGGCCAGGACGGCGAAGGCGAACAGCACGCCGGATGCCAGGAGATGCACGGCTATCAGCGTGTGCAGCCAGGGCCGGTGGTGCGCGGCAGCCAGGAGCGGCGTGCGGTACACCGCCCACAGTCCGGCGACGTGCATGAGCGCGGCGAGCGGCGGCCACACGAGCAGGGCCGCAGGACGGGAACGTACGCAGGAAAGGAGCCGCCGCCGGGGCCCCACCGGCAGCGCGCGCAGCGCCAGCGTCACGGGCCGGCCGAGCACGAAAAGCAGCGGTGCGAGCATCCCGATGCCGAGGTGGGTGGCCATGTGCCCGGTGAACGGCGGCCACCCCTCCCACGGAGCGACGAGCGCGGTGATGAGCGCCGCACCGCCCGCGCAGAACGCCGCGTCACGCCGGTGCGGCCAGCGATCGCCGCGCCGGAGCAGCTGCCCGGCTGCCGCCACATAACCGAGGCAGCCCACAACCACGACAAGGACCACGACCGTCATCGGCGGGCCCGGACCAGGAGCAGCACACCGACGAGCAGGAACAGTACGGCGATCACGTTCCAGGTCCAGTCGTACGGCGCGAGGTCCACGCCGTAGCGGATCTGGTGCAGCTCAAGTGCCTTGTGCTGGAACGTGCCGTCGTACAGCTGAAAGCCGCCGAGCCCCAGGCAGAGGCCGGACCACCAGGCGGTGAGATGGCGTGCACCCCGGCGCCAGAGATCCGCGTACAGGAACAGGCCCGCCACCATCGCGAGCCAGCCGAAGGCGTGGAAGATTCCGTCGGAGACCAGGCCGGCCTCGCTCGATGCCTTGTCGTAGAAGTGGTGCCAGTGCAGCAGCTGGTGGAACACCACCTCGTCGACGAACGCCGCGAGCCCGACGCCGACCAGCGCCCCGGCGAGCAGGGAGCGCCCCTTCACCTGCTTGCGTCGCTGCTGCTCACGGGAGTGGGGCGACATCCGGGTCTCCTCGGCATTCGGCGGAAAGAACGGGAACGAAGAGCGGGAGAGCGAGGCGCCGAGTACCCCGAAGCGGAATGTCAGACCGTCGTATTCGCGCCGTCGTGCCGCGACCCGTCAGTGCTGCCGACGGGCGTTGAGCCGAGCGGCCTGGCGCGTCAGGTGGTCGCGTTCGGCGAGGTTGGGTGCCTTCTGGGCCGCTTCGGCGTACAGCCGTGCCGCCGTCTCCAGGTCGCCGTCGCGCTCGTGTAGGTACGCCGCCACCGCGGTGTACCGGGGCAGTGAGTCGTCAAGGGCCGCGAGCGCCGACAGGCCGGCGCGTGGTCCATCGGCCTCGCCGACGGCCACCGCGCGGTTGAGCCGGACGACCGGACTTTCGGTCAGGCGCGCGAGCTCGTCGTACCACTCGACGATCTGCACCCAGTCGGTCTCCTCGGCGGTGGGCGCATCGGCGTGGAGTGCCGCGATGGCGGCCTGGGCCTGGAACTCGCCGAGCCGGTCGCGGACGAGGGCCGACTGCAGGATCCCGATGCCATCGGCGATCGACTCCTTGTCCCATAGGCCACGGTCCTGCTCGGCGAGCGGCACCAGTTTTCCGTCGGGCGCGGTCCTGGCGGCGCGCCGGGCGTGGTGGAGCAGCATGAGGGCGAGCAGTCCCGCCACCTCAGGATGGTCGATCGCGGCCGCGAGCTGCCGGGTGAGCCGGATGGCCTCGGCGGCGAGGTCGACGTCGCCGGAGTAGCCCTCGTTGAAGACCAGGTAGAGGACGCGCAGCACGGTGGCGACATCGCCGGTCTTGTCGAACCGCACGCCGGAGACGGTGCGCTTGGCCCGGCTGATGCGCTGCGCCATGGTCGCCTCGGGTACCAGGTAGGCCTGGGCGATCTGGCGGGTGGTGAGCCCGCCGACGGCGCGCAGCGTGAGCGCGACCGCGGACGACGGCGTCAGCGAAGGGTGGGCGCACAGGAAGTAGAGCTGGAGCGTGTCGTCCACCGTGGGCGCGGGCCCGGGGGCCGGTTCCTCGTCGAAGCGGTCCTCACGCCGGCGGCGGGCGGTGTCGGCGCGGGTCGCGTCGAGGAACTTGCGCCAGGCCACGGTGACCAGCCAGCCCTTCGGGTCCCGAACGGAGTCTCCCCCGTTCGGGCCGAGCGAAGAGCTTGGGGACTGGCCGGCAGGCCAGGCGCGGACCGCCTCGACCAGCGCCTCCTGTACGGCGTCCTCGGCCGCCGCGAAGTCTGCTCCGCGGCGGACGAGGACCCCGATCACGCTCGGTGTGAGGCTCCGGAGCGTGACCTCATTCATTTCAGAGGTCACTCCGTGATGGTGGGCGGCGCGGACAGGAACGGGCGCAGCTCGAGCCACTCGTGGATCGGCTTTCCGCCCGCCCCAGGGGCTGCCGACAGCTCACCGGCCAGCTCGACGGCCCGGTCGTAGCTGTCGACGTCGATCACCATCCAGCCGGCGATGAGGTCCTTGGTCTCGGCGAACGGGCCGTCGGTGACCGGCGGGCGGCCCTCGCCGTCGTACCGGACGAACGTCCCCTCGGGAGCGAGTGCCTGACCGTCGACGAACTCGCCGGTCTTCTCGAGCCGGTCCGCGAAGTCCTGCATGTACTGCACGTGCGCCGTGATCTCCTCGGGCGTCCACTGGTCCATGGGCGCGTCGTTGACGGCAGCCGGTGCACCTCGGTAGTGCTTGAGCAGCAAGTACTTCGCCATGGCGGTTCTCCTCGGTACTGGTGCGAGCCATTGTGGCCGCATTCACTACGGGGACGGAGCCGGATACGGGTTCTCGACATCGTCGGCCGATTCTTTTTTCGCCGGTCCGTCATCCGGTCCGTCATACGGTTCGGCACCCGCTGAACCAGGAGCGGTCCCGTCCCCTCCCCGGCAGGGAGGGGACGGGACCGCTTCCCGTCCGATGATGAGTGACTACGGGTTGACGAACATGTAGTCCGCGACCAGACCGATCGGTGAGGACCAGTCGATGAACACGCGGATCGACACCACACCGCTGTCCGGCGCGACGTTGAACACCTGGTAGCGGGCGCCGCCGATGAACTTGCCGCCGCTGCCTGTCGGACCTTCGCTGATCGAGACGTAGGCACGGGTGTTGGGGCCGAAGCTGTTCGAGGTCAGGTTGAGGATCCACCAGCCGTTGCGCGGGCCCCAGTTGTGCCGGTACGTCCACCCGAAGCCGGACAGATCCTGCGGGCTCACACCTTCGGGGCGCTGTCCTCCGAGGTAGTGGACCTGCGACTCCTCGACCTTCGCTTCCTCGAACTGGATCTCTCCATGACCCTCTGATCCTGCGGGCATGGCGTCCCTCCCTTTTGTTCGAGCGTGACGTGCAGTGGGCACACGTTCCTGCCGGACCCGCCATGCGTCAAGTGGTCATTTCGTGGGATACATCCGATTCGGCCAAAGGTCGCGCGGAGACTTCAGAGGCTGGGCTGAGGGTGAGGGTGAGGGTGAGCCGTGCGGACAGCGCCGCGCCCGGGAAGCGGGGCGTCCCGATCAGACCTTCCAGGACCTGATCTGGTCGGCGACCGCGTAGACGCTGATACGGCTGTCGCGTATCTTCCGGACGAGATCCGACAGCGCGCCGTAGGGCGGATCGATGCCCTCGCCGGACTGGTCCATGTACTGGGCGGCGACGAACGCCGCGTACAGGCTGTTGCGGTAGGGCAGCGGCTCCAGGCGCACGACGGTGTGCAGCAGGGCAGCCGCGCGCCAGGCCGCATCCGGGTCGGCGGATTCCAGGGTCGGCAGCTTCGTCTTGTGGCGGGCGACCGCGGCGACCAGTGCGGAATAGTCCGACACGGTCATGTCCTCGGGGGTGACGGCGAACTCCTGGACGTCCAAGAGCCAGGCCACGTCTACGTACAGAACCATCAGGCGGCCGCGGACCCCTCGTGACGCGCGGAGGGCGGGATCTCCTCGGGGTTGGCCGCGTCGAACTCGGCCCGCAGCCTGTCGGCCCAGGTGGAGGCGCCGGCGACGAACTTCTGGCGCTCCATCTCACGGACCCCGAGGTCGTGCAGGTACTGCTTGAGGCTCTTGCCCTCGGCCGCCGCGGCAGCGCGGACACCCTTGAGCTCCTCATCGGTAAAAGTCACGTTCAGGGACGGCATATCTCCAAGGTACCAACTAGGTACCTGTCGGGGGAGTGGGTCCCCCTTCCGTATCGGCTTGCGCATCGGGTGGTGCGGCGGCTCAGTCCCGGCGACCGCCGCGCGCTGCGGCGAGCCGGTGCCTCAGAGCGTCGCGCAGGCGTCGCCGATCGCCTGGTCCAGCATCGTCAGGCCGAGCGAGAGCTCGTCCTCGGTGGCCGTCAGCGGCGGCGCCATCCGCAAGACCCCGCCCATGCCGGTGAGTTGGACGATGTTCATGTGCAGGCCCAGATCGAGGCAGCGCCGGGTGACCCGCGCCCCCAGCTCGTTCGAGTGCTGCTTCGTCTCGCGGTCCGCCACGAGTTCGAGCCCGGCAAGCAGGCCCCGGCCGCGGACGTCGCCGACCACCGCGTGTCGCGTGGCGATGTCCGCAAGGCCCTGGTGGAGGAACGCGCCGAGCGACCGCGCGCGCTCATCGAGCTCTTCGCCGATCAGGACGTCGAGGACGGTGTTGCCGACCGCGGCCACCAGCGGGTCGGCGACGTGCGTGGTGAAGAACAGGAACCCGCGCTCGTACGCCTCCTGCTCGATCTCGGCGCTGGTCACCACGGCCGCCAGGGGAAGGCCCGCACCCAGCGTCTTGGACAGCGTGAGGATGTCGGGGACGACGCCGTCGCGCTCGAACGCGTACCAGGTGCCGGTGCGGCACAGGCCGGTCTGGGCCTCGTCGAGGATCAGCAGCATGCCGCGCTCCCGGCATTTGGCCTTCAGGGCCGCGAAGTACCCGGCAGGTGGCTCGATGATTCCGCCGGAGCTGAGGATCGGCTCGACGAGGCACGCGGCCAGGCTGCCGGTCGACTGGGCGTCGATCAGGTCGAAGGCGAAGTCCAGCTGGCGGCGCCAGTCCAGCGAGCCGTCGTGCGTGGTGAAGTCGGGCCGGTACGTGTTCGGCACGGGGATGGCGAAGTTGCCGGGCGTGCCGGGGCCGTATCCCTTGCGCCCCGCGCTGTAGGTGGCGGACGCGGCGGCCTGCGTCATGCCGTGCCAGGACCGGGCGAACGAGACGATCTCGTGCTTGCCGGTGACGAGCTTGGCCATCCGGATGGCTGCCTCGTTGGACTCGGCGCCGGTCGTCAGGAGCAGCGCCTTCTCCAGCGGCGCGGGCAGCGTGTCGGCGAGGCGCCGGGCGAGGTCGACCACCGGGCGGCTGAGCATGCCGCTGAAGAGGTGGTCGAGGGAGGCGACCTGCCGCTGGACGGTCGCGACGATCTCCGGGTGCGAGTGGCCCAGGATCGCGCTCATCTGGCCGGAGGTGAAGTCGAGGATCTTGCGGCCGTCCGTGGTGAACAGGAAACTCCCGGCGGCGCGCTCGATGATCTCGCGGGTGAACTCGCCGCCGTAGCGCACGAGATGCCTCTCGGCGTCGGCCCAGAAGGTGTCGGTGGACGGAAGGGCAGCGGTCGAAGCGGTCATGCCGCCGACGGTAGGCGGCAGTTGAGCGACGCGTCCATCTCACGATTCCGGCTTTCCTGTTCGGGAAAACCGCACAACAATGGGGGCGTGATGAACCCCTGGAGGCTGCGGCTGCTGAGCCGGCTCGACACGCTTGGCACGGTCCGGGCGGTCGCCCAGGCCGCCAACCTGAGCCCGTCGAGCGTGTCTCAGCAGCTCGCCGTCCTCGAGGCGGAGACGCGCACACAGCTCATCGAACGCACGGGGCGCCGGGTGCGGCTGACCCCGGCTGGGCTGATCCTCGCGCGCCGGGCGCGGGCGATCCTCGATCACATGAACAGCGTGGAGGCGGAGCTGCGCGGGTTCGGCGAAGAACCGGCCGGGCTGGTGCGGCTGGGGGCGTTCCAGAGCGCGATCCACACCATGGCCGTGCCGGCGGTGAGCCGGCTGGCGCGCGAGCATCCGCACCTCGACGTCGAGCTCCTTGAGCTGGAGCCGCACGCGAGCATGCCCGCGCTGCGGGGCGGCGACGCGGACATCATCATCACGACCACGGACTTCGACGAGCTGCCCTTGGGACCGGACCTCGACCTTGTGCCGCTTGCCACGGACCCGGTCCTGCTGGTGGTCCCGCCCGAGCATCCCGCGGCCGGGCGCGGCGCCGTGGACCTCGCGGCGTACGCGGACGAGCCGTGGGCGTTCGACATCCCGCAGTCGTACATGGCCAATCTCGCGCTGCGACTGTGCCGTCAATCGAGCTTCGAGCCGCGGGTGGTGTGCCGGTTCAGCAACTACATGATGACCCTGCAGCACGTCGAGGCAGGGCTGTCGATCGCCCTGCTGCCCGGCCTGGCGGTCGACCGCCGATACCGCGTCGCCACCAGGGAGCTGGCCACTCCGGTGACCCGCACGATAACGGCAGCGATCCGCCGCGGCTCACCGCCCCGCGCAGCGGTGCGCGCCGTACTGGAGGCACTGCGCCACCATCCGGAGCTGCCGCTGCCGGATGGGGAATGACCACCCGAAGATGTCGGAACTCCGCACGCCGCCGGTGGACGGTCGCACGACTCTGCCGAGCCGGATTGTCAGTGGTGGCTGGGAGGGTGGGAGGTATGGACAGGGATGAGGAGCTGCTGCGCGGCCGGATCTACGGCCAGGACCATGACGACCCCCGGCAGGGCCCGCAACCGGGGCGGGACTACGTCGAGCTGGTCGGCGGGCCGCTGGACGGACTGCTGCTCGACATCACCGGCTGGACGAAGGGCGAGATCGACACCGGCGTCGCTCTGCCCACGGAGCTCGGGCACTTCGGCGCCGGCGGACGGGCGATGTACGACCCGCGCTCCGGTGACCCGCGCTCCGGTGACCCGCGCTCCGGCGACCGGCGCCGCTGGGACTGGTCCGGCGACACCCCCTGATGGTCGCCCTGCCGCAGCCGTGCCTGCCCGCGTATCTGCTCAACCGTGAACGGATAAGAGGAGATGCCTGGCGGAGACCCTGCCGGCGCTTGGCTAACCTGCACAGGTGACCACCGACCTGACCCTGCTGCCGCGTGTCGCCTTTCGCGGGCAGGAGGTCACCGCGCCCCGGCTGCGCGGCCTGCTCGCGCTGCTCGCGGGCGATGTACGCACGGGCTGCGGCACCGAGCGGCTGGTGGCGGGGCTGTGGCCGGACGCCTTGCCGGAGCGGCCGGCAAAGGCGCTGCAGGTCCTCGTGTCCAGGGCGCGGGCGCAGCTGGGCGCCGACGTCATCGCGAGTACGCCGACCGGATACCGGCTCGCGCTCGCCGAGGATCAGGTCGACACCTCCGCCTTGCTGCTGCACGCCGAGGTGTGCGCGGAGCGGGCCAGGGTCGGGGATCACGCGGGAGCGCTTGCCGCGGCCCAGGCCGGGCTCATGCTGTGGCAGGGCACCCCTGAGGAAGCCGACGACACCGACGACCCCGTAGCCGCGCTGCGCGTCGAGCGCGCGCCTGTCCGCGGTGCGCTCGTCCGTGCCCAGGCGCTCGCGCTCGCCCGCCTCGGACGGCACGCGGAGGCGGCCGGACCGCTGGCCATGGCCGCATCGGAGCATCCGCGCGACGAGGAGGTGCTCGCCGAGCTGCTGCGCGGCCAGGCGGCGACGGCGGGCCCGTCCGCGGCCCTCACGCGGTACGAGGCCTACCGCCGCGAGCTGCGCGAGGCGCTCGGCACGGATCCGGGCGCCGGACTCAAGGCCGTACAGCAGGAGCTGCTGCGCGGCGACGCACCCGTGGTCAGGCACGGCGTGCCGCACGAGCCGAACCCGCTCCTCGGCCGGGACGAGGACATCGCGGTGGTGGAGCGGCTGTTGCGCGCCTCGCGCGCCGTGACCGTCGTCGGGCCGGGCGGCGTCGGCAAGACCCGGCTCGCGCACGCCGTCAGCCGCCGGGCCGAGCAGCGCGTGGTGCATTTCGTGCCGCTCGCCGCCGTCACCGCGGCCGATGACGTGGCCCTGGAGGTGGCCACCGCACTCGGCGCGGGCGAAGGACGGCACGGCGTCGTGAGCGCTCACGCCGCGGCCGATCCGGTGTCCGGCATACTCGGCGTGCTCGGATCCGGGCCCGCTCTGCTGGTGCTCGACAACTGCGAGCAGGTCATCCAGGGCGCCGCCCGTCTCGTACAGGCCCTGGTCGCGTCCTCGAAGGACCTGCGGGTGCTCGCCACCAGCCGGGCCCCGCTCGACCTCACGTCGGAGGCGGTGTACGCGCTGCCGGAGCTCGGAATCGACACCTCCGTCGAGCTGTTCACGCAGCGGGCCCGAGCCGCTAGGACCGGCGTGGAGCTGCCGCCGGACGCGGTGGCCGAGCTCTGCCGCCACCTCGACGGGCTGCCGCTCGCCGTGGAGTTGGCCGCGGCGCGGGTGCGGGTCCTTTCGGTGCCGGAGATCGCCCGCCGCCTCGGCGACCGGTTCACGCTGCTGCGCGGCGGGGCGCGGGACGTGCCGGAGCGCCACCGCACGCTCCACGCGGTCGTGGAGTGGAGCTGGAACCTGCTCGCGCAGGACGGCAGAGCGGCGCTGCGCACGCTGTCCGTCTTCCCCGGCGGCTTCACCGGCGACGCGGCGGAGCAGGTCCTCGGCGAGGACGCCGTGTTCCTGCTGGAGCAGCTGGCGGGTCAGTCGCTGCTCACCGTCACCGACACTCCGGCCGGCGTGCGGTTCGGGATGCTGGAGGCCGTACGGGAGTTCAGCGCGGCCCGCCGCGCGGAGGCCGGCGAGGACGACGAGGCCATCGGCCGGTTCCTCGCCTGGGCGCGGGACTTCGGAGTCGCCCACCACGATGTGCTCTTCGGTCAGGAACCTTCCCCAAGCTCTCGGCCTCGCTCGAGCAGAGGAGGCCCCGTCGCAGCCCGGGAGCGGATCAGGGCCGAGCAGGACAACCTGGTACCGGCTCTGCGGCACGCCCTGGCCCGTACCGATGGCCCCACCATCGCCGCCCTCACCGCCGTCCTCGCCGCTCTGTGGTCCACCGACTCCAACTACCCGCGCCTGGCCACCCTCGCAGCGGACACCGGCCCGCCGCTCTCGC
Organism: Streptomyces rectiviolaceus; assembly: GCF_039533825.1. Taxonomy (NCBI): domain Bacteria; kingdom Bacillati; phylum Actinomycetota; class Actinomycetes; order Kitasatosporales; family Streptomycetaceae; genus Streptomyces; species Streptomyces rectiviolaceus. The sequence goes on along the minus strand of NZ_BAAAUG010000042.1, from coordinate 89,527 downwards.
ACTACTACCCCGGGCCCGCGTACGTCGAAGTCGCCCGCGCCGCCGCGGTGTTGTGCGCGGCGGGCCTGTTCATGAACCACGGCCCCCATGGAGTACGTCAGCTCATCACCCTTCGGCGGCTGCCCGCGGCCCCGCCGGACACGCTGCCGCGGGCCACCGCTGCAGTGCTCGGCGCGATCCCCGAGATGCGGCCTCCCGACTACGCCGTGCTGGACCAGCTCTGCGCCAGCGAGCAGCCGCTCGTCGCCGGCATCGCCGAGTGCGTGGCCACCTACGTCTGGGAGTACGAGCACGACATCGACCGCGCGCTCGCGTCGGCACGCCGGATGATTACCGCGCTGGCACCGGTCGACCATCCGTCCCTGCAGCTCATGGGCCATTCACGGCTGAGCGAGCTGAGCTTGCGGATGGGGAAGGGCGAGATCGCCTACGAGCACCTCAGGGCGGCGCTGAAGGCGCTGCCGCGGCTCGGCGACGCACACGACTACATCGGCATCCGCTCGGCTCTTGTCCTCGCCTGCCTGCAGCGCGGCGACCCCGACGAGGCCGAGTACTGGCTGCGGCAGACGGAGGGTGACAACACCCCGCGGGAGGACACCTTCTACAGCCCTGACCTCGGCAGCCGCGCCGAGATCGCGCTCACCCGCGGGCTGACGGAGGTCGGACTCGGCCTGTGGCGCGGCGCCGTGGAGCGGATGCCCGAGGCCGGCTCGCTGTACACAGGCGACCCCTGGCTCGACCCGTGGGCGCTCCAGATCCAGTCGGCGGCGGTGACGGCGCACGCGCACGCCGGCCGTCTCGACCTCGTCTCCGAGCCGGTCGGCAGGCTGCGACAGCGGCTGCGGACCCTGCTGGAGGGCCCGCCCCGCTCACCCGTGGAGCTCCCTGTGCTCGGCACGGTGCTGCACGCACTCGGCATGGCCGGGCTCGCCTCCGACGACGTCTTTGCCGTACGGATGATCGCGCTGGCCGAACGGCTGCGGGTGCAGCGCGAGTTCCAGCCGACGATGTCAGCGGCCCGCGCGCGGCAGGCGGCCGAGAACGCCGATCGGGCGGCGTACGCCGACGCGGTGTCGAAGTACGCCGCCCTGAAGCGGGACGAGCTGTGGGAGGCGGCCCGCGCGCTTACTTCGGGTCGCGACTGAACAACGCGGTCGACCAGCGGTAGCCGAACGCGGCCAGGCCCAGGCACCAGGCGACCGTGATCCACCCGTTGTCGCCGATCTCGCTGCCGAGGAGCAGGCCTCGCAGGGTCTCGATGGCCGGGGTGAAGGGCTGGTACTCGGCGATCGGCTGGAACCAGCCCGGCATCGCGTCGGCGGGGACGAAGGCGCTCGAGATGAGCGGGAGGAGCATCAGCGGCAGCGCGTTGTTGCTGGCCGCCTCGGCATTCGGGCTGGCCATCCCCATCCCCACCGCGATCCAGGTGAACGCGGTGGCGACCAGCGTGAGCAGCCCGAACGCCGCGATCCACTCCAGGATCGTGGCATCGGTGGACCTGAAGCCGATGGCCACGGCGACGGCGCCGACGAGCACCACGCTGAGGATCGCCTGCAGCACGCTGCCGAGGACATGCCCGACGAGTACGGAGCCACGGTGGATCGCCATGGTGCGGAAGCGGGCCATGACGCCCTCGGTCATGTCCATGGAGACGGAGATCGCGGTACCGGCCGGAGTGGCGCCGATGGTCATCAGCAGAATGCCCGGGACGAGATAGGCGATGTAGTCGGAGCGATCGGCGCCGCCACCACTGATGCCCGCGCTCATCACGTCGCCGAAGACGTAGACGAACAGCAGCAGCAGGACGATCGGTGTCAGCAGGATGTTCAGGGTGAGGGACGGGTAGCGCCGCGCGTGCAGGAGGTTGCGGCGCAGCATGGTGAACGAGTCGCGCGCGGCCAGGGAGAGCGAGCTCATCGGACGTTCTCCTTGGTCTGGCTGAGGACGTTGGCCGGGCCGGTGAGGGCGAAGAACACGTCGTCGAGATCAGGGGTGTGCACGGTCAGCTCGTCGGCCTCGACGCCGACCGAGTCGAGCCAGTCGAGGATGGAGCGCAGCTCGCGCTGGCTGCCGTCGCTGGGGACGGACAGGGCCAGCGCCTCGTCGTCCCGGGTGACCTCGCGCAGTGCGGTGGCGGCGGCCTGGTACGTCTCCGGGCCGGTGAAGCGAAGGCGGACGTGTCCGCCGGGGACGATCCGCTTGAGTTCGTCGGCGGTGCCTTCGGCGGCGATTTTGCCGTCGTTGAGTACGGCGATGCGGTCGGCGAGTTCGTCGGCCTCTTCGAGGTACTGGGTGGTGAGAAAGACGGTCACCCCGCCCGTGACCAGCTCGCGGATGATCCCCCACATGTTGTGCCGCGAGCGCGGATCGAGGCCTGTCGTCGGCTCGTCGAGGAAGATGATCCGCGGGTCGCCGACCAGGGTCATGGCGAGGTCGAGGCGGCGTTTCATGCCGCCCGAGTAGGTGACAGCGGGCTTCTTCGCGGCGTCGGTCAGCTCGAAGCGCTCGAGCAACTCGGCGGCGACCCGGCGCCCTTCCTGCTTCGGCAGGTGGTGCAGGTCGGCCATGAGGAGCATGTTCTCCTCGCCAGTGATCAGGCCGTCGACCGCGGAGAACTGCCCGGTCACCCCGATCGCGGCCCGCACGGCCTGCGGATCGGCGGCCAGATGGTGACCGCCGACGTACAGGTCGCCGGCGTCGGCGGAGATGAGGGTGGAGAGGATCTTGACGGCGGTGGTCTTGCCGGCGCCGTTCGGCCCGAGCAGAGAGAAGACGGTACCGGCAGGCACCGCCAGGTCGATGCCGTCGAGGACCGTCTTGCCCCCGTAGGCCTTGCGCAGCCCCGTGGCCGCGATGGCGAGCGAGGGCGATGTCGTGGTGGTCATGCCGCAGAGATTGCGGCAGGTCGCATTCAGCGGGGTTTCACAACGGTTTCAGGGACTTGGAACCGGAGTCTCAGTGGTCAGTCCCGGGCCTGGCCATCCGTCGCGGGTCGGCGCGTATTCCGGCGCCGGATCTCGTCGTCCTCGTAATCGGAGAGGAACACCGCGGCGTCGGCCGGTACGCCTCCAGCGTGGGTGTGGGGTGGGCCGACTACGAGTGCCTGGCAACTGGGAGTGCCCTCAAGGCGGTTCGGGGCGTTCGGGGCGGCCCGATCGGCAGTTCGCTGCATTCGCGGGAACGTTTGGCGCGGTCGCTTCCTCTGGTGGGTGTCGAATCCCAACGAAGGAGGCCTCATGTCCGACCGAACGGCACGGCGAGCCGCCGTGGTTCTCGCCTCGGTGCTCACCGTGGACGCGCTGTTCCACCTCTACTGGGCGACTGGTGCCACCTGGCCGGCTGACGACTCGGAGAGTCTGTCGTACGCGGTCCTTGGCACCGAGGCCCCGTTCACCCCGCCCGTCGTCCTGCCGCTCGCCGTGCTCCTGTTGACGGCCGGCGGCACCGTCGTCGCCCAATCCCGGCGCCCGTACCGCCTGTTCCGGCTCGGTACGCTCGCGGTGGCGGGCGGGCTGGGCCTGCGCACGCTGGCAGGCGTCTTCTGGCTCTTCGCGCAGGACACCGGGTCTGCCTTCTACTGGCTCAACCTCGGTCTCTACACGCCGCTGTGCGCTGTGCTGTGCGCGGCCGCGCTCACCGTCGCCCGTCGCGAGGCACCCACCCTCCGCAAAGGCAGCGCCCGTTGGGAAGATGCCGTACGTGTCCGATGAGGAAACGGTGCGCCGGGTGCGCGCGGCGCAGCGCGGCGACACGCTGGCCATGGCCGAGCTGCTGGACGAACTCGCCCCCTACGTAGGCCGCATCTGCGGCCCCATCGCCCTGGACCAGGGCCCGGACGCCGCACAGGAGGCCCTAGTGGCGGTGTTCCGTTCGCTGCGCTCCCTCAAGGAGCCGGCCGCACTGCGCGGTTGGGTCCGTGCCATCGCGGTGCGCGAGGCGGTCCGCATTGCGCGGCGCGGCGCCCGTTCCGTGCCCGCCGACCTGAGCAGCCTGCCCTCACGGGGCGATCCCCAACTCGCCGCCGACATCAGGGACGTACTGGAGCGGCTGTCCCCCGAGCATCGGGCGGTGCTCGTCCTGCGTGACGTGGAGGGCTTGGACGAGCGGACCGCGGCCGAACTGCTCGACGTTCGCGTCGGCACCGTCAAGTCCCGGCTGCACCGGGCGCGCGACACCTTCCGGAAGGCGTGGACCTCATGAGCGCACTCGACACGACCAGCGGGTGGCCCGCCGCTGACCTGGACCCGGTGCGACGACTGCACGTGCTGGCCGCCGCCGTCCCCGGCGCACATGTCACCGAGGGCTACGTGGCGGCGCCATGCGATCGAGTAAGGGCCCTGCTGGGCGATCTGGAGGGCGCGTTCGGGCAGATCGCGCCCGACATGCGAGGGCTGAGGGTCGTACGGCGGGACGGTGCCCGGGTGGAGGCACTGGCCCGCAGCAAGTACGGGATGCGGGCCCGTCTGTACGGGGAGCAGCGGCCGGGCTGGTGCTGGATGCAGAGCCGGTTCCTGCTTCTCGGCGCCGCCGCGGCGCCGGACGGCGACGGCACCCGGGTGGCGTTCACCGGCGGGGTGCGGGTGCCGGGGCGTGCGGCATTGGTGCCGCTGGGCGTACGGCGGGAGGGGGAGCGGAGCCTGCAGCGGCTGAAATCCCTGCTGTGAACGGGGCGGTCGCGAAAGTGCGGAGGCTGGGGGACGGCGGGCGCCCCTGGGCACTACGGCGATTTCTGCGCCGTAGTGCCCGACAGGGGTAGTAGAAAGATGGCACGCGTCGATGAGAGTCGATGAGAGGAGACGGTGTGGCGTCGGACGACAAGGACGCGGAAGCCTTGCTTGAGGGCTTGTCCGTGGATGAGGCCCGGCCCGAGCATCCGGTGCTGCTCGACGGGCAGGGAGAGCCGCTGCGGACCTGGCAGGAGAACTATCCCTACTCGGAGAAGCTGAAGCGGAAGGCGTACGAGCGCCAGAAGCGGATCCTGCAGATCGAGCTGCTGAAGTTGCAGAGATCGGTGCGAGATCAGGGCCGGCGCATCGTGGTCGTGTGCGAGGGCAGGGACGCCGCAGGCAAGGGCGGCACGATCAAACGCTTCACCGAGCGCCTCAACCCCCGAGGGGCCCGCATCGTGGCGCTGGACAAGCCCACTGAACGGGAAGCGGGCGAGTGGTACTTCCAGCGTTACGTCGCACAACTGCCGGCCGCGGGGGAGATCGTCTTCTTCGACCGCTCCTGGTACAACCGTGCGGGCGTCGAGCCCGTCATGGGCTTCTGCACCCCACGACAGCACGAGGAGTTTCTCCGGCAAGCCCCGCTGTTCGAGAAGATGATCACCGATGACGGCATCGTGCTGGTCAAGTTCTGGTTCTCCGTCTCCCGGGCGGAGCAGCGCACGCGCTTCGCGATCCGTCAGGTGGATCCCGTACGCCAGTGGAAGCTGTCGCCCACGGATCTTGCCTCGTTGGATCTGTGGGACGCCTACACCCACGCCAAGGTGGAGATGTTCCGCGCCACGGACACCGTCCACGCGCCCTGGTCGGTCATCAAATTCAACGACAAGCGGCGAGGGCGCCTCGAAGCCATCCGGCACCTGTTGCTGCGTGTCGACTATGAGGCCATGGACAAAGACGCGGTGGGGGAGGCGGACCCGCTCGTCATCGGCCCCGCCGACACACTGCTGGAGGCGGATGAGGATCCGACGGACCTGTCACCCAGCAGACTCGCCGAGAATGATCAAGGGCCGGGTCAGCACCCGTGAAGGTTTGACCTCCACAGGAAGGCGGAAGCCCGTGACCGTGCCGAGTCTGCTCGCCGTATTCGCCCATCCGGACGACGAGTCCCTGTCGGCGGGGGGAGTGCTCGCCCGTCACGCAACGGTGGGCGCCCGCACCGCAGTTGTCACGGCGACCTGGGCCGCAGACACCACACGCGCCACCGAGCTGACCCAGGCACTCCAGATCCTCGGCGCCGGCCGACCGCGGATGCTCGGCTACGCCGACGCGCGCGTACCGCAGTCGGCCCCGGGCAAGGCGCGGTTCTGCGATGCACCGATCGATGAGACGGTCCGGGAACTCGTCGCGCACCTGCGGGAGTTCCGGCCGGAGATCGTGATCACCCACGACGCCTACGGCGGGCTGACCGGCCATCCGGATCACGTGCACACGCACCGGGTGACCATGCTCGCGTTCCAGGCGGCGGGACTTGAGCGCCTCTATCCGGAGGCCGGTGCGCCCTGGCAGCCGAGCGCCCTCTATCTGGCCACGCACCCGCACTCGGCCGTGCGGGTGTGGGGCGCGTACCTGGCGGCAACAGGCAAGGCCCTGCACAGCGTTCCGGACGATCGGGTCGCCGCGGCCGTCGATGTCGGGCCGTGGCTCGAACAGAAGGTCGCCGCGGTGCTGGCTCACCGGACCGAGGTGGAGCGGGGCGCCGCGCCGGGGTTGATCGCTGGTCTACGGGCGTCCGATCGGGAACAGTTGCTTTCCACCGAGTGGTACATCCGCCACGGCTCAGTCCCTGCCGGGGCGCCGTGGACGGAACTGCCGGCCTGAGCAGCACGGAACGAGAGTGGGAGGTCGCTGATGACCGCGTTACGTGTGACGGTGTGGGACGAGACCAGTGGCGAGGGAGCGCCTGCGATCTTCGCCCACAACATTTTCACGTGGGGCAACGACGAGGCGTACGGGTTCGCGGCCCAGCGGTCGCTGGCCGACCGCTACCGACTGTTGCTGGTGGACCGCCGTGGCTACGGCCGCAGCCCCGACACCGCCCGCAGCGACTTCGACACCGACGCCGACGACCTGGTGGACCTGCTGACGCAGCAGGACGCAGGCGCGCACCTGGTCGGCCACGGCAACGGTGGCCTGGCAGCCATGCTCGCCGCAGGCCGCCGCCCCGACCTCGTACGGTCCCTGACGCTGATTCAGCCCGCCGCGTTCTCCGCGGCGGCCGATCACCCGGTCGTCGAGGCCATGTTCCACCGTGTGCGAGACAGCGCAGGCGTGCCGGATTCGGTGACGCCGGAGCAGTACCTGCGCGCCTCCACGGAAGGCCTGGGCATGGCCATGCCCGAGCCAACGCCGCAGCGCCTTCGTTCCGTGGCCACCTCGATGCGCGAACGACCGGTGTGGGAGGCGACGGTGCCGCTGAAGCCGTTGCAGGCCGCGCCGTGGCCGACGCTGGTGATCTGCGGGACCTGGCAGGACGCGCCGGAGATGTACCGCACGTACGCGGGCGAACCGCTGATCGCCTGCGCCGAAGCCGTGGCCGACGCCACCGGCGGCCGACTGCTGCGCGTGGACGGCTACTACCCGCACACCCAGCAACCCGCCGTGGTCAACGCTGCCTTGCGCGAACTGTGGGGCTAGGGGCCGTTCACGGTGTTCACGGTTGGAAGTACTCCGACATCATGCGGCTGACCCATTCCGGCTGTTGGACGTTCACCGCGCGGAACTCCGCCATCGTCGGCTTCAGGTCAATGACCGGAGTGCCGGAGACGGCGTCGAGGCCCACCACCGTCAGTTCGCGGCCGTGGACGGATTCGATGGCACAGCACGTTACCCCGATGCGGTTCGGTCTGCGGGGGCCGCGGCCGGCGAAGACACCAACGGGCGGTAGGTCGGATCGGCCGCGGTAGGGGCGGGGTTCGCGGTAGTCGTCGTGTTCCGGGAACTGGTCGAAGACGAAGAGGATCTCCACGTGGGAGAAGCCCTCCAGACCTTGTAGGCACCTCTCGCCGAAGCGCTCGTCGACGGTGATCGTGCTGCGGACCTCACCCCAGTTGTCCGTGTCCTGTACGTCCGTACGGTTGTTCCGGACCGTGCCTATCGGCGTGACCTCGAAGCTTGGCATGGCACGGTTCTATCTCTTTGGGCGGCGTCGTGCCCAGATGGGGATGGACCGCGGGGCGGCCCGGCGCAAGGGCCGCGCCGGGTCGCCGCGCGTACCGCGATGACGGGAAGCGGGAGCGTCAGCGCGCCGCGATGTCCGCGAGCAACTGAGCGGCGGGCTTCGGGTGGACGAGCCAGCTCAGGTGGCTCGACTCGAGGGTGCCGACATCGAAGGGGTTGTCGGGCGTGAGCGCGTTGGCCTCACGGATCATGCGGTCCTGCATGGCGAGCGGAATGCTGGCATCGTCGGTCAGGCGCACATAGGTCTTGGGGATGCGTCCCCAGGTCGTGGCCTGAGTCCGGTCGGCAGACGTGCCGACATCGAGGTTCTCGTCGGGCTGGAAGGTGTTCAGGAACGTCCGGAACTCATCATCGGTGAGGTCGGCGGAGAAGGCTTGTTTGAACGCGGCGAGCGTCTCCGGGGCGGCGGTCCGGAAGTTGACCCGGAGCAGACCGAGCTCGGCCGGGTTCCCGACGAGCGCCGGAGCGAAGGTACCCGGGTCGACGTCCGCCATCTCGGGCTCGGCGTAGTAGTCGTTGACATCCAGGTCGACGGGGCACCAGGCGGAGACGTAGGCGATCCGGTCGATCAGGTCGGGCCGGGCGTTGCCGGCCGCGGTGATCGCGGCGCCACCCCTGCTGTGCCCGACGAGGATGGTCGGCCCGTTCTGCTTCGCCCGCTCCAGGACCTCGATGACGCGGGCGGCATTGTCGGCGAGGGTGACCCCCTTGATTCTCCCCGGTTCCGCGGCCAGCGCGTCGAGATCCTGAGGTGCTTGATAGGCCGCGGCGAACGTCGCCTCGAACCCGTGCCCCGGAAGGTCGAGAGCAACCGAGCGGTGCCCGAGCAGGGCGAGTTCGGCCTGCAGAGGCGCGAACGAGAACGAGTTGGCGAAGGCGCCATGGACAAATACGAATGTCGGCTGATTTTGCATGCCCGTAGCCTCCATCGAAACGATCTTCGGAGCAAGCACGATTTGGATACGTCCGCCCTGTCGCAGAGGGGCGGACGGCGGTCATTAATCTTTGCCCATGAGCGACGAAACCTGGGACGCCCTGAAGGCGACCCCGATCGTGGAGATACGACGACGCGCCGCGATCATCAACACGATTGCTGACGTCTCGCCGGTGACAGTGCAGGGCGCGCAGCGGTTCGCCTGGAACGACAGCGGCGGGCAGTCGGCCGTGTGGTACTTCGTGCCGGACGGCCGCGCGATGTTGCTGACCTTCGACCACGAGTCGGAGCTGAACCTCTACGCCGAAGGCACCTACGCCGAGCAGGAGTCGCTCTACGGCGGAGTCCCCGCGGACCTCGTCCAGCTGGTGCGCGACCGTCCTGAGAACTACGAATCCCTGAACCTCACGGATTCGGGGACCGGCGGGACGATCCACTACGCCGGTGGCGTGTTCTGGTTCGACGGCGAGCAGTGGCGGGCAGCCGAAGGCTTCCTGGACCACTGCGACCAGGAGGGTCTGGACCCCATGACGGAATCCGGATTCGACTACTGCCTCGACGACTACCTGCTCGGCCAGGAGTTCACCGCCGAGGCGTTCATCGCGTATCGGGATGCCGACGACTGGTACGACACCGCCGCGGAGAAGGACGAGGCGCTGGCCTCGGTCGCGGAGATCTTCGCTCGGCACGGGTGACGTGGGGAACCGCTGCGGCGGGCACCGACGTGCTTAGCATGGCCGCATGACCGTAGATCTGTTCGCGGGAATTCCTGTCAGCGACTACACAGTGGCGGTGGGCTGGTACGAGCGGCTCCTGGGCGCGCCCCCGTCCTTCCTGCCCAACGACACCGAAGCGGTGTGGGAGCTCGCCGAGCACCGGTACGTGTTCATCGAGGTGCGGCCCGAGCATGCCGGGCACGCCCTGCACACCGTCTTCGTCGATGACTTCGACTCCCGCATCTCCCAGATCGCCGAACGGGGTCTGAAACCGGACGCGCGCGAGACCTACGCCAACGGAGTCCGCAAGGCCACCTTCCGCGACCCGGACGGCAACGAGATCGGATTCGGAGGCGAAGCGGAGGCGTGACCGGCCGATTGCCCCGCCACCCCGCCCAGCCCACCGCTGGGCAGGCGGTGGACCCGATGTGATCCACGGGTAGTGTGCTCCGCGGTCGGCCACCACGGCTGCCAGATCCGCGCCGACGGGGCGCACCGGGGCGGGAGGTCAGGGGTGACGGGGATGGTGGTGTTCGGCTTTGCGCTGGCTGCCGTACTTGGCGGCATGGCGTGCGTCACGAAAGCCCGCGTCCGCGCGGTGCGGCACGCCCTGAATCCGTCGGCGCCCGAACTTCCCGATGCCGCCTTCACCGTCGGCCGCGTCGCGCTCCTCAGCATGGCCGGGGTCGGGGTGTTCACCACGATCCAATTGATGGGTGCATCGGATCGTGTCGAGTGGAACGATGACGAACTGACGGGTGCGGCGGGGCAGGCAGCGACGGCTCTGGACGGCAGTTCCCGCTTCGGCGACATCTTCGGTGACGACAGCGGATTCGACGACGAGTACGCGACGATGATCGAGGACGAGGTCGTCGAGCACGGCGGTGGCGACGCGCCGCAGCACGGCGTGGACGCCGCCCCGGCAGCCACCAACGAGGCGTCCGACGCCCTTTACACCGTCACCGCGTCGGGGGCGGGAGCGACCGTGTGCATGCACGTCGAGCGCACGAGGTCGAAGGACGACGACTACGAGCCCCCGGGTGTGGCAGGCGGCTCTGGGACGGTGACCGTTCCGAGTTACAGGTTCGCGGTGACCAGCCGCGCGGGGGCTTGCTGATCGAGGGGCATCGGGACGGCGGTTTCTCAGCGCGCCGGTGCATCCGGCCTGCTCGGCGGGCCGAGTTCCAGTGTCACGTCGCCGGTGGATGACGCACCATGGATCACAGGGGCTGACACTGCCCCGTGGGTGCGCCGGATCGGGCGCCGCCGAGGGGGAGGAGAAGCGGTGGACGGGTATCGATCGGATGCGACGGCCGCGGAGATGTGGGATGCCGCGCGTGCGTTGCTCTCCGTGCTGGAGCCGGAGCAGGTGCGCGAGCTGCGTGCGGGGCCCGCCCGTCTTGACGCGCCCGAGCTTCGGGAGTGGACGTATCTGCCGGGATCGCGCCCTGGGCTGCCCACGGAGGGTCTGGACGATCGGCAGCGCGAGGCTGTCGACGCGCTGCTGGCCGTGGCGCACAGCGCGGCGGGAGCGGAGTTGGCGCGCGGGGCCATCGAGGTGGAGCGGCACCGCCGCGCCATGGTCGGCGCCACGGGTCCCGACCGCTACTGGGTGCGGCTGCTGGGCGACCCGGACGGCGACGGTCCCTGGGGCTGGCGGATGAACGGCCATCACCTTGCCGTACACGTACTGATCACGGCGGCAGGGATGCGGGTGACGCCGCACTTCATCGGTGCGGAGCCGGCGCGGATCGCGGACGGTCCGCAGGCCGGCCGCAGGCTGCTCGGGCCGGAGGAGGACCTGGCGCGGGAGCTGGTCACGGACCTGGACGTGGGACAGCGAGCCGAGGCGCTCTTCGCGGCCGCGCCGCCGGACGACATCTTGACCCGCGCCGACCCGTTCGCCGATCCGGACCTGCTGCCGACCGGCCTGCCGTACGGCGAGATGACGCCCGGTCAGCAGCGGCTGCTCGAGCGCCTGGTGCGCCGCTATCTCGACCGCGCGCCCGCTGCGTACGCGCGGGAGTGCTGGTCCGACGCCGTGGCGCGCGGCCTGGACGGCCTTTCGTTCGCCTGGGCCGGTGGCTGCGCACCCGGGGACCGGCACTATTACTGCGTCCGGGCCCCGGACTTCCTCATCGAGTACGACAACACCCAGGACGACGGCAATCACGCCCACTCGGTCTGGCGGCACGTCCGCCACGACTGGGGTGCCGACCTGTTGCGCGCGCACTACACGGAGCAGCACAGGTAGAGGGCAGATAGAGCACAGCGCTGTCAGCCGCTGGTGAGAGTGATTTCCTGCCGCTGCACGGCGTGGAAGCGCGGCAGCGGGAGGCCGCTCTGGGAGGTCAGCTCCATCACGGTGGCTTCGACTTGGGCGGTCCCGGGCTTGAGGGTGGAGGGCGAGGGACGCCCCGTGTTGGTCCAGGGGTGCTCCACGCCGTCACAGACCGCGCGGGTGCCGCCGATGCCGTGACGTACAGGGCGATTGTTCTGTGTGAGGGAGGAGGACACGAAGACGGTGCCGGCCCCGCCGGTGCACCGGTAGGTGCCGGAGAGGGTGACGGTGCCGTCCGGGGCGAGGCGGCCGGTGGGGTTGACGGTCACCGTCTCGTACGGGGCGGCGAACGCGTCGGCGGCCGGTGCGGTGAGCAGGAACAGTGAGGCGGCGATGGCCGTGGTGGCCTTGCGCATGGACATGGGGCCTCTTGGGGCAGGAGGAACGCGGAGTTCCATCTATAGCGGGGCCCCGTGCGCGGGGCGGGGCCGACACGGCGCGAGGGGCCCATCCGGGCTCGACCCGCTCGAGCGACGCGACGACCAGCTCAACCGGGGCGGACCGTCAGCTCTCCGGGCTTGCTGACGGTGCCTTGGCGCAGAGAGCTGACGGTGTCTTGGCGCAGAGATACGGACGCGCGAGGAACAGGCCGGTGCCGGTCAGGGCGATGCCGAAGTAGACCGGCGCGAGGTGGATGAGGTCGGTGTAGTGGATGGTGCCGTGCACCACGACAGCCGGCAGGAAGCCTGCGGCCGCCGCCACGGCAAGGCTCCAGAACACCCAGGCCTCACCGCGTCGCCAGCCCCACGCGCTGAGCAGCACGATGGCCACCGCGGCCGACATCAGGGCGCCGCCGAACCCCGCGCGGTCGTGGGCGAGGAACGGCACGAGCCGGGGATTGATGGCTTCCAGCGTCTGAGCGTCGGCGCCAAGGAAGGTCAGGTCGGTCGGGACGAAGACATCGGTCAGACCGACCACCGAGATCACCGCTCCGCCGACGAACAGTCCCGCTCCCGTGAGAATCATCAGCAACTGGCCCACCAGCGCCCGTCGGCGCTCCGGCTCAGGCCCCTCGCGGGCCGGGCGCCACCGCGGTGCGTGCGGGGTGCGACGGACACCCATCACGAACATCGGGAACAGCACGAGGGCGGTCGCCGTGTGCAGGGGTTCCACGAAGCCGGTGGCCAGGAAGTAGAACAAGGTGGGGAAACCGATCGCCCCTGAGAGCAGATACACCTCGCGGGCCCAGGGCCAGCCGCGTCTGATCCCACCCACGGCCAGGCCGGTGTAGAGGGCGCCGATCGCCACCATCGTGCCGGCCATGGTGATCCGGTCGTGCTGGAGGAAGTGCACGAGATGGTGGTTGGCGGCGTGCAGTTCGTGCAGCGTCATGCCGAGGTAGTCCTGGTCGTACCAGAGCAGCACCGGCCCGAGCGTGATCGCCGCGGCGCCGAGACCGGCGCCCGTCATGCCGAGCCCGACGAGCAGCGCCCACCACCAGGCGGGCCAGCGGCGCGGATCGCGGCCGACGTCCCGCAGCACCGGGGCCGGTGAGGTGGGCGTGGCAGCCTCGGTGACCCGTGCGAACCAGCCGGGTCCGGCCGCCACCAGCACCTCCGGGCGGGCGAGTACGACGGTGCCCGGCTCCTCGAGCGCGTTCGCCGCGGCGGTGACCGACGGATCGGACACATGGATGACGTGCGGGTCGTCGCCGCTGGTGAATCCGTCGACATGGGGCTTGAGGGCGGCCTCGGTCTCCGGGTCGCAGGCTCGGACGACCAGCGGCATCGAGCGGCCGGCGGCCGCCTCGCGCACGGTCCGCGCGTCAGCCGCGGACACGGGTGCCACCTCGACGACGCCGGCCCCCAGCGGGGACATGGCGCGGACCGCCTCGCGGGCGAGCGAGGGCGGCACGGATATGCCGATGCGGACGGTCAAGGGCACGCCGGCGATCTCGCCCGCGAGGCGCTGTGGCGGATGGCGGTGGCCGAACCCCCGGGCGATCAATCGCGCGCCGGCGGGACGGGAGCCGACCGAGGCCAGCAGCCGCAGGGCGGTTCGCTGCGAACGGCGCAGGCCGAGCACGGCAGCGGCCGCGCCGCGCAGCGGGTGATAAGTCCAGTCCGGCATCAGCGGCTCTCGTTCTCCGTCGTGGTCACCCGGTCACCGGGTGCGGTCCAGCCGAGGACCGGCGTCATGGAACGCAGCGTCGCCCGTGCCGGCATCAGCCGGGCGGCCGTGTCACGCAGCAGCACGGCGGGCGGCCACGACAACTGGCCGAGCGCGCCGAGCCGGGCGGAGCGGCGGGCGATCATCTGGGTCCGGGGACGGCGCCGCAGGTCGTACGAGCGCAGTGCGTCGGTCACGTCCGGAGTGCCGTAGAGGCAGTGGGCCAGGGTGACCGCGTCCTCCAGCGCCTGGCACGCGCCCTGGCCCAGGTTCGGGGTCATGGCATGGGCCGCGTCGCCGAGCAGTGCGACCCGGCCGCGGACGAAGGAGGACAGCGGCGGCAGGTCGTACAGGTCGTGCCGGAGCACCGCGTCCTCGGGGACGGCGGCCAGCAGGGCAGGGATGGGGTCCGGCCAGGCCCCGAACCGGCGCAGCAGTTCGGCGTACTCGGACGAACCGGAGGCCGATCCCGCGGGCAGCGACGCGGTCGCGAAGCAGTACATCCGCCCGCCCGGCAACGCCGTGTAGCCGAACCTCTCCCCGCGGCCCCAGGTCGCCGCACCCTCGCGGGGCGGCTCGGCGAGGGGCTCGGTGACCATGCGCCAGGCGGAATAACCGGCGTACCGGGGGCCGGCCGCATCGGGCCACAGCGCACCGCGGACCGCACTGCGCAGCCCGTCCGCGCCGACCACGAGGTCGGGCCGGGACTCGCCCCCAGGATGTCGCACGACCAGGCCGTGGCCGTCGTCGCGGACCACGGACACCTCGCTGCCCGGCCGCAGACTGTCGGCGGGCAACGCCTCGGTGAGCACCCGCAACAGTTCCGCGCGGTGCAGGACCACCAGAGGATGGCCGAACCGGCGGGCCAGCTCCGCATTGTCCGAACGGGACAGCCAGCGGCCCCGGCGATCGCGTACGCCGCCGGCGGCCTCGACGGCGCCCAGGGCCCGGACGGCACCGTCAAGGCCGAGCACCGCAAGCGCGCGGAGCGCGTTCGGCCACAGGGAGATACCGGCGCCGATCTCAGTGAACTGCGGGGCCCGTTCCAGCACTTCGACGTGCCAGCCCCTGCGGTGCAGGGCGATGGCTGCCGCGAGGCCGCCGATCCCGCCGCCGACAATGGTCGCGGCGCGCTGCGGCATGGTTCCTCGCTCTGCGTTCGGGGCGCCACCCCGGTCAAGTGGCTGTCGATCCGGTGCCCGAGCGGTGTGCGACGTGGCGCAAATCCGGCTGAGCAGCGCCTTATAGCAACATGTCGACAGGAGCCTGTCAACGTGACGAGGAGCGGCGGGTCGGCGAGGCGTAGGAGCACGTCAGGGACTTCGCCGCCGCAGCCGGGATCCGGCACGATGTCGGCGCCGCTCGGCCCGAACGCCCCTTGCGGGGCGTCGAGTAGAGGCGGGGGCAGCCCTCCGCTAGACGCGGGGACAGCCCTCCGCCCGAACTTCGCGCGGTACTCGGCCGGGAGAGCCCCTGTGGTCAGCCGATGGGCTCAGGCAGGGGCAGCACCTGGTAGGCGAGCCGGATCGTGTTGCCGGTGGCGGGGTCGCCAAGCTCCACGCGCCAGCCGTCGGCGAACTGGTCCACGCCATCGGCCATGGGGATGGTGCCCGAGATCAGGACGGTGCCGGGAGTCAGGCCGTCGCGTTCGCGCAGTACGCCGGCCCAGTAGGCGGGAGTGAGGAGCTCGGCGAGCGTGCCGTGCTGGATCTCGGTCTCCCGGCCGTCGTCGTGGGTGACCCAGGCGCGCAGGGTCAGCTCGTCGATGCGCGACTCGACGTCGGCCAGGCGCCATGCCTGCCGGGCCAGGACATCGGGTGCCGCGTTCTTGCTCCAGGCCACGCCATGGACCTCGAGGTCACGGTCGGTGTGGTCGCAGGCGGCCGTCAGCAGCAGTTCCCCGTCGGCCGCGACGACCAGGGCCCACTCGGCCTCGCCCGATGTGCGGGCGTGCGGGGCGGCGACCCGGTCGGTCTGCTGGGCCAGGTAGGGGGAGACGGGGTAGAGGGCCGGGGTCACCGACGGCGCGGGCACCCCGAGCTCGGCGAGTTCGGCGACGTGCGCGGCGACGTCGGCCTGCTGTCGCCCGGCGTACCCGGCGTTGAGCACCTGCACGACGTCGACCTCACGGGTCGAGCCGTCGGGGAGTTCGAACGTCAGCACAGTCATGGGGCACTCCAAGAAGAGGGGCGGGTCTCGACACGGTCAAATCCCGGCGAGGGGGTTGCGCATACGACCTGTATACAAGAAGTATGCCGGAAGGTCGATGTCCAGATCGATGCCCAGGTCGATGTCCCTCGACGCAAGGATCGGGAAGCATGCAGCACACCCCTCAGGGCCCACCGGCGGTCTCGCCGGACCGCTCCGGCATTCGCCGGGCCTTCTTCGCCAGCCTCACCGGGACCGCTCTGGAGTGGTACGACTTCGCGGTCTACTCCGCCGCCGCGGCACTCGTATTCGGTGATCTCTTCTTCCCTTCGGAGGACCCCCTTACCGGTACTCTCCTGGCGTTCTCCACCTATGCCGTCGGCTACGTCTCACGCCCACTGGGCGGCTTCGTCTTCGGCCGGCTCGGCGATGTGATCGGCCGCAAGAAGGTCCTCATCGCCACCCTGGTCCTCATCGGCGCGGCCACGTTCCTCATCGGGGTCCTGCCCACGCACGCCACCGCGGGCGCCGCCGCCCCCATCGCCCTGGTCGTGCTGCGGTTCGCGCAGGGTGTCGGGGTCGGTGGCGAATGGGGTGGCGCGGTCCTGCTGTCCAGCGAGTTCGGCGACCCGCGGCGCCGCGGCTTCTACGCCTCGGCCGCACAGATCGGACCGCCCGCCGGAAACCTCCTCGCCAACGGTGTGCTGGCAGCCCTGGGCGTGCTGCTGACCGAGGATCAGTTCCTCTCCTGGGGCTGGCGCGTGGCCTTCCTGCTTTCGGGCGCCCTGGTCGCCTTCGGTCTGTGGATCAGGGCGAAGCTGGAGGAGACCCCGGTCTTCAAGGCCATGGAAGCCGAGGAGTCCCGGCCCGAGGCGCCGATCCGCGAGGTTTTCACCACCCAGCCCCGCGCCCTGTGCGCCGCGATCCTGAGCCGGGTCGCCCCCGACGTGCTGTACGCGATGTTCACCGTGTTCGTCCTCACCTACGCCACCGACGAACTGGGCATGACACGCGGCTCCGCCCTGACGGCCGTCCTGCTCGGCTCTTTCCTCCAGATCTTCCTCATCCCGCTGGCCGGGGCCCTGTCCGACCGGGTCAACCGGCGTCTTCTGTACGGCTGTTCAGCCCTCGCGGCGGGAGCATGGCCGTTCGTGTTCTTCCTCGTGGTCGACGGCAGCAGCTGGATCCTGCTGGTGTGCGGCGTCGTGGTGGCCCTGGCCATCCACTCCTTCATGTACGGCCCGCAAGCGGCCTTCGTCGCCGAGCAGTTCTCGCCCCGCCTGCGCTACACGGGCTCCTCGCTCGCCTACACCCTCGCGGGCCTCATCGGCGGTGCGATCGCCCCGCTGCTGTTCACCGCCCTGCTCAGTTCCTACGACAGCTGGGTCCCGCTGGCGCTCTACCTCGCCGCCGCGGCGGCCGTGACGCTCATCGGGCTCTGCCTCGGCAGGGACTCCGCCCACGCCGAGAAGGAGGACGCGCTGCTCGCCGCCTCGGGCGCACCGGAGCCCGTGCCCGCCACCCGTGCCCCGTGACCGGCAGCCCCTGCCCTCGCCACACCCCAACCCACCCCACTCCACCCCTCCCGACGCCGAAAGGCGGCCCACCGTGCGCATCGCACTGAGCCAGCTCACCACCGGACCCGAGCCCAGCGAGAACCTCGCCCTCATCGAGGAATGGACCTCACGAGCGGCGGACGCCGGAGCGGACATCGTCGTGTTCCCCGAGGCGTCGATGGCCTGCTTCGGCACCCCGCTGGCGCCGCTCGCCGAGCCACTGGACGGCCCCTGGGCCACCGCGGTCCGCGCCATCGCCGAGGCGGCGGGCATCACCGTGGTGGCGGGCATGTTCACCCCGGCTCCCGGCGGCCGGGTGGCCAACACTCTGCTGGCCACTGGGCGCGGCACCGAAGCCGCGTACGACAAGATCCATCTCTACGACGCCTTCGGCTACGCCGAGTCCGACAGCGTCGCCGCCGGATCGCGCGTCGTCACCATCGACGTGGACGGCGTACGCCTGGGCCTGGCCACGTGCTACGACGTGCGCTTCCCGGAGCTGTTCCGGGCCCATGCCGACGCCGGGGCCACCGCGACCCTGCTGGCGGCCTCCTGGGGTGCAGGCCCCGGCAAGCTCGATCAGTGGGAACTGCTGGTGCGGGCCCGCGCCCTGGACGCCACGCTGTGGGTCGCGGCCGTCGACCAGGCGGATCCGGCCACCGGGGGAGCCCCGGCCGCGGGCACGGCGCCCACCGGAGTGGGGCACAGCATGATCGTCGGCCCCGACGGGACCGTACGCCACCGCGTGGGGGCGGGGCCGGAGCTCATGGTGACGGAGGTGGACGCCGACGAGGTGGCGGCGATCCGCGAGAAGATCCCGGTGCTGGCCAACCGCCGGCTGGGGGAGAAGAGCTGAGCGGGCCGAAAAACCGCGATTCCCTCTCCCCGACGGGCCGGGGGGGGGGGGCTCCCGCCAGAGCCCTCCGGCCCGTCGGCGTCCCCAGCCCCCAACTGCGGCCGCCTACCCGGCCAACAGCACCTTCAGCGTCGACTCCAGATGGCTGTCGATAGCGGCGCACGCGGCCTGCGCGTCTCCGGCCGCGAGGGCGTCCACGATCGCCCGGTGCTCGTCGAGCACCGCTTCCTGACGGCCCTGCTGGTTGTAGAGGGCCACGACACCGGCCCGCACCTGACGACTGCGCAGCCCCTCGTAATGCCGGTCCAACAGCGCGTTGCCCACGGCCGACACGAGCGACGAGTGGAAGAGGTGGTCCACGTCGATGAACTCCTTGGCCTGGTCGGGGCCGCTGAGCGCGCGCTGCCGCTCCAGGAACCCGCCCAACTCCCGCACCGGAGCCTGGCCCGTGTCGATGACGTGCTGCGCCGCGTACCGCTCGACGATCCCGCGGAGCTGCATCAGCTCGGTGATCTCACGCCCCGACAACGACGCCACCCGCGCACCGCGCTTGGGCACCAACTCGACCAGATCCTCGGCGGCCAGAAGCAGCAGCGCCTCGCGGATCGGGGTGCGCGAGACCCCGATCCGATCGGCGATGTCCTGCTCCGAGAGGAACTCACCCTGCATCGCCGGGTCCGTCAGCACCGTGTCCTTGAGGTACGCGTACGCCTTCTCCCGACCGGACGCCACCACTACCCCCAGAGATCGCATACACCTTGTATACGAAAGTTACCACGTGCTCCCCGATCCCGGCCTCGCCGCGACCTGAAGTACGCAATCTCCAGCCCTCGGTTCAGCGAAATACGCTCCTCGAGAGAACACCCGGGCCCGCGCACCCGGCGTTGGGGCGAGGACGCGCCTCGGAACCTTCGGGGTGTGGCGACCACTCAGGACGCCGCAGTGAAGCACCTTCAGCAGAGTGATCTGGTGAGCGCTCCTCAAATACCGGTCCACCTCGTCACGATGGAAGGCTCCTTCAGGAGAAGGCCTGATGTGCTCGGGGCGTGGGGCGTCTGGGCTGCCATCTGTGTGTTCCAGGCGCCGCTTCGCGTCGGCCCGTTCACGGTGAGGCCGCCAGGGCACGTTCCACGCGCCGCGCTGGAACGGTTGGGGCGCGTTTACGAAGTCGGAGACCGCGGCAGCGCTGAGCTGCGGGACGACTAGGTCTTCAAGCCGCTCACGTGCCCTCGTGGTCAGCCTTCCGGACGCTCGGCGCCGGGCTCGGTGCCCAGGACGTACAGCTCCGGGAGGTTCACCACGATCGCCTGCTGCGTGCTGCGGGCGATGACCACGACGGCCTCTTCGTCGGGGCTGGGGTTCTCCTCGCGGTGCGGGACGTATGGGGGGACGAAGATGTAGTCGCCCGGAGCCGTGCGGATCCGGATCTCCTCGGGCGTCCCGCTGGAGTCGTCAAGGAAGACGAACTCCGGGTGCCCCTTGATGACATGGATGGCTGTCTCGGACGCGCCGTGGTGGTGGTTGGAGGAGGCGGTGTCCGGGGCGACGTGGGTCTGGCCCATCCAGATGCGCTCCGAGCCGACGCTCCCGCCGCTGATCGCGGCGAAGCGCCGCATGCCGCCCGTCTGTGCGGTGTCGCCGTCGAGGGCGTCGGCGCGGATGTGGTGAAGGCGGGCGCTCAGGGGCAGAGAGCCGGCGTCGTGGCCGGGAAGGTCCGGGTGGAACGCGTCGCGATGGGCGGCGGCGGCCGACTCGTCGTCGGAAGACGCGGGCGAGGTGTGCGGGGCCATGGGAATCCTGCTCGTCGGGGGCGGGCCGTGACGGCCGGGCCGGAAATGGCGTGGGAGCTGTGTCCATTGTCGTCGGGGCGCGACGCGCACCGCCGGGCCTGCGGCGCTGACTGACGGCTGGCGGCCCGGACGGCGTGGCCGCTCGTCCGGGGGTGGCCCGTCCCAGACGATGACGATCGCCGCGAGCATTTGCAGAGCACCTGAACGTACGACTTATGCCCCGTACAGGTCAGGCCTGTACGCGCTCGGTCACGGTGACTGGGCTCAGTAGGGGCCGCCCCGGAAGTACATGCTCCTGTGTGCTCGGGGGCGGTCGCCGTGTTCGTGCGCGGCATCGGAGCGGTCGGAGGGCGCCGACCGTTCGGCCAGCGCCCGCAGCGTCTCCAGACCGGCCAGGAGGTCGGCACGATGGTCCGACCTCTTCATCCACGACGGCAGCCGAGCGAACAGGGACATCGTCGGCCGAGCCCCGCCACGCTCGCGCAACTGGGCGCCGATGTAGGCGGACAGTTCGTCGACGTGCTCCTCGTTGTAGGCCCACAGGATGTGGCCGACGCAGCGGGTCTGCAGCCAGAGCGGCCGCCGGAAGAACGGATCCTCACTGCCGCCAAGTACCGCACCGACCAGCCCTGCGCCCTGCACCTCGGCTTCCCAGTCGGCAACGGTCCCGCACCCGCCGCAGACCAGACGCCGCGGCCGGAACATGAGTTCGCTGAAGTACCGGAGTGCGGGCAGCCCGGGCCGGGGAACCACGACCGCACGGCCACCGCATTGCCCGCAGACCACGAGCATGCGGCCGGCGAACCGGGCGAGCCCGGCACCCGTGTCGTGATGGCGGACAGGTTCGGTCCCCGACGTGGAATCCATGGCGGACACCCTCGCAGGTCCGCGATGCCGCATGCGACCGGGTTCTCGCCCTTGGCCCATGGCACCCCGATGCGCTGAGCGCGTGCCCGAGGGCTCGGGGCTCGGGGTTCGGGACTCGGGTGCTGAACTGGAGCCCTGCGTACGGGAGTTGAGGAGCGAGGCCTGAAGGGTGCGGCAGCCGGGGGTCACCCGGGGCCGGGATTGCCGTGACGTTGAGTGTGTGCCCCTGTCGGGCATTGAGCCACAGGAGATGAATTTCGGCCTCGTTTCGCAGTGCGCATGTCAAGACGCGGCTGCCCCTTGCTACGTTCGTGCCGCATCGCACAACGACTGTTGTTTCGCTCCCCATGGGTGCGAGTTGTGCGCTCATGGGGGCCATGCCACAGGGGGAACTGATGGCGACACAAGCCACAGCATGGCGACGGGCCTTGACCGTCGCCGCGATCACCGGTCTTGCGGGGGGGCGTTCTCGCCACCGCGCCGGCGCAAGCCGCTCCGTCCGACATCGACAGAGCACGGGACGGACTCGTCGAGACGGCGCAGACCTATCTCACGGGGGAGAACTCGCTCCGCGTCGAGGGCTCCGCACCAGATGCCGCCAAGGCCGCCGACAAGGCGGGTGAGCTCGACGTGGCCGGCGCGTTCGCGAAGGTACGGGACGACCGGATGACCGCCCGTCAGCAGCAGAAGGAGCTCGCGGAGCGGACCGGCGTGCGCTTCACCGGCGTGACGACGGAGGTCACGCCGCTCGCGAAGGTACGGACGGGCGCGAAGGGCGCGAACGGTGCCAACACGGCACGCCTGAGCGTCGAGGAGCGGACCGAGTACACCTACGCACAGGCCGACGTGGAGCCGTACAGCTACCGCGCGCGCCACGAGCTGAGCTTCACCCATGTCGACGGCACATGGCGGCTCTCCGCCCTGGTCACCAAGGACCCGACCGGGATGAACACGCCCAAGAAGCTGTCGGACGAACAGATGCGCGTCGCGGTGAAGACCACCGAGGTGCTCAAGACGGGGCTGCGCAAGACGGCAGAGCAGCGCAAGGCGGCCAACGCGAAGCGGGAGAGCGGTTCGAAGGGGAACACCACCAAGGAGATCCCCGACGGACTCAACTACCAGAAGATGGTCGACTGGGCGCTGCGCTACGCCCTCGAGGACCGCGACAAGCTGCCGTACACCCCCGACGATGACGACTGCACCACCTTCGTCTCCTGGGCGCTGCGCACCGGCGGCTGGGGGGAGCAGTCCGGCTTCTACCAGAACGACGACGTCTGGTGGTGGAAGGACTGGTGCGACGGCGAGTGGTACTGCCGTCCGCAGCACAGCTACACCTGGGGCGGGGCGGCCAACTTCCAGCGCTACGCGGTCAATGAGTCCAAGCGCGTGGACCTCCTGAAGAACGTCTGGGACGTGCGGATCGCGGACGTGATGCAGTACGACGTCAAGGACTACGGGGGAGTGGGTGTACCCGACCACACCATGATGGTGACCGCCTTCGACTGGAACGCCGACGGCATGCCGCTGCTGAGCTACCACAGTTCGCCCGGCGGTGAGCAGAAGAACAAGCCGTTGATCGACATCCTCAACTCCGACTCGGCGCAGGGCCAGGCCTTCTGGGCGTACGGCACCTGACCGCCGTCTGACCGGCACCTGACGGCACCTGAACCGGTCCTCACGGGCCTGATCGGTCCGCTGTCCGCAGATGTGCCGCGGTGGCCGCTACTCGTAGGCGGCGGTCACCGCGGCACGCAGCTGTTCCACCGTCGTGCTGCCTCCGCACTTCAGGTTCACCCGGCCGTCGCCGGTGACGGAGTAGGCGTTCCGCGACGCCACCTCGTAGATCCGCTCGCCTTCGGTGCCTCGGCGCTCGGCGGGGCGCAGCATCAGAACGAGGTCCTTGGTCTCGGGGATCACCTCGGGGTGCAGCGGGTTCGAGACGGTGAGAGTGCCGGAGGGCGCGGGGTTGCCCGACAGGCTCTCCCGGGCGCTGACCCGGAAGCCGAACCCCTGGGTCACCCCGTCGTCCACCGGGACCCGCCTGTCGCTGAGCACGGTGACCCGCAGCGGCAGATACCCCTCGCCCCGCTGCGTGCGGATGGCCTGCCCCGTCTCGCGTACGCAGTCCGCGGATGCTGCCGCCGGTGGAGTCTCCTTGTCCCGCAGGGCGTCGAGGGCCACGGGCACGGCCACCGCCACCGCGGTGATCACGGCGGCGGCCGCCGTGACGAAGGCCGTACGGCGCCGGTTGAGAGCGCGCCTGGCCCGGTCGGTGAACTCGGGGCCCGGGGTGGCGGGCGGCGGCTCGTCCGGTTCTGCCGCCGCGATGAGCAGCTGCCGAACCTGTTCGTCCTCAGTCATCGCTACGGCCCTTCTCCTCGGACACGGTGACAAGAAACCCTTGGGTGCGCAGCGCGGCCAGGCCACGCGCCGCCCGGCTCTTCACAGTGCCGGGCGAGCAGCCGAGCACCTCGGCGGTCTCCCGCTCGGACAGCTGGTGGTAGTAGCGCAGGACCAGCACGGCACGCTGCGCGGGGGGCAGCGTCCACAGCACCTCGCGGACGGCGACACGGGTGGCCACCTGATCCTCATGGCTGGGCTCGGGCACGTCCGGCAGCCACGGGGCCGGGATCTCCCCGGTCCAGCGCCGCCGCCTGTCCTTGATCAGCAGCCGGACCATGGTCGTGCGGGTGTACGCCTCGGCCGCCTCCTCCCTGCCGATGCGGTGCCAGGCCCGGTACGTGCGAAGGAGCGCCTCCTGGGTCAGGTCCTCCGCCCGGGGCGTGGAGCCGGTCAGCAGACGTGCGGTGCGGACGAGCGAGCCGTACCTGGCGGCCATGAAGGCGCTGAACGCCGCGTCCCTGCCGGTCCCGCTGCCCCTGCCGGAGTGCATCCTCGCCCCTTCGCTGCTTGTGGTGCGACGCGTGGGTTCCCACCCTTTGCAGAGACCCTGGGTCCGCGGAAGGTTCCGGACAGCGGATGGTGAAGACGGCCGGCTCCTCCAGTGGCGGGGCGGAAGAAGCGTGCATACAACGGGAAAAACGCACACGTGCGGGACGATGACATCCCGCTGAAATGGAGAGGTCAAAATGGCCGCTGAGTCATTCTCTGCCGCGGGGGATAGTTCTGGGACCGGCGAACCTCTGGTTTCGACGTCGGTTCACTGGGGCACCGCGCAGCTCGGCGCCCCACCCCACGATCAGCACGCCCCGCTGCCGCAGGCAGTCGACCACGACACCGACGACGTTCCCTCGGAACGGACCGCGCGCGACGCCGACGACGGACTCTCGGAAAGGACGGCGCCCGACACCGACGACGGGCTCCTGGAGCAGACGGAACCCGGCATGGACGAGGACGCGGTGGAAGAGCTCATACGCGTCGCCGTGGTGTCCAGGCCCCTCGACGATGTCGTCGACCTCGTCACCCTCCTGGAGCAGTCGCCTGACGGCGTGCCGACCGCCAATTCGGTGCTCCGCCTTGCCGCCGTGGCCCGCTCCGTCGACGACGTCACCCGGCTGGTGGAACTGATGGGCCCGCCGGAACACGCCGCCGACCACATGGACGAGGCCATTCGGCACGCCGCCGAGGAACGGCCCATTCCGGAGGTGAGCCGTCTCGTTCACCTGCTGTCCCGGCCCCCGCACGATCCGCACAGCGGCGCCGAGGCGGTGCACGCCGCCGGTACGACCAGATCCGTCGAGGATCTGATGAAGCTGATCGGCAGCCTGAGAGAACGCAAGGAAGCCGAAAACAACACCGAGTTCGGGCCCCTGGCCGCGCCGATCGCGCCGCCCGCCGATGCCATCAGTACCGCACCCGTCCCGGCTGACGAGGGCGTGCACGCACAGGGCGCGACCCCCCTGGTGTGGCTGCGTCGTGCGGCAGGTGTCCTTCTTCTGCTCTGTGCGGCGGCTCATTTCCCGCTGAACTGGTCGGACGCGTCCACCCTCGGTCTCTCCGCCGCGCTCGCCGTCTCTGTCATCTGCGCGCTGGCGGGGGCTGCCCTGTGCCTGAGCGGGTCGCCGGCCGTGGCCGTGGTGAGCACTTTGGTGGCAGGTGCGCTGGCCGTCAGCCACCTCGTGGATGATCAGGTGGGCTCCAGGACGCTCGCCTACGTCTTGCGGCCTGACGGGGTGACAGCACCGCTTCCCGCCCTGTCGGCGGTGATCGCCACGCTGGCCTCACTGGTGGTCGTGGCGTTCACGGTCGCAGGCCTCCGGGCCACGGCCAACCGGGAACCCGCCCCGGGCCGCTAGGCGTGCACGAGGAGATGCTCGCGCTGATCGACGACATCGCCGATGAGCGCGAGCATCGTGGTCCCCACGGGCTCTGAGACGACCCGTCGTCAGGGCAGGGCCAGCATCCCGACCGTCACCAAGCCGAGCAGCCCGATGTAGGCCCAGGCATGGGTGCGATCGGGGATCCGCGGCGGGCGGCGCCGCAGCACCGCGATGACCGGCAGAGCGCCCAGGAGCAGCGCCGACGCGGCGCGCAGGTCGATGAGACCCACCAGGTGCACCCGCGCGGCCGTGGCGGCGGGCACCGCCGCCACGCCCAGGGACACCGCGGTGGCGGGGAGCGCGACGGCGAGGGTGAGGGGGTTGGCCAGCGCGGTCGCCACCTGCATCGTGTGCCCGGCCCGCCGCATCGCGGGAACGGTCATGACACTGCCGCCCACGCCGAGGAAGGCAGCCACGGCGCCGATCGGTGCGCCCATGGAGGCCGGCAGCGGACGCGGAGACCCTGACGCCGAATCGACCCGGGCGTGCGAGCGCAGGAAACCGGGGCGCAGGAGCAGATCCGTGATGGTGAGCGCCACGTACGCGACAAAGGCCCAGCGGGCCAGATCGGCCGGAGCGAGGCGCGTGGCGAGCGCGCCTGTCGCGGCACCGGCCGCCAGCAGGACCAGCAGCCTGCCGCTGCCGCGGAGCGCGAGAAGCATCCGCCGCGGTGTGACGGCCGTCGCGAACCCCGCGCTCACCACCATCACCAAAGCCGAGGTGGCCGTCGCCACCCGCATCGCGTCCGAGCCCAGTGCGGCGTCAGCCCACACCACGACCGGCACCGCGACGAACCCGCCACCGAAACCGAACAACACAGTCGTCACTCCGGTGAGGAGCCCGACCCCGATCAACATCACGAAGTCCATGGGCCCCACCCCACCAGCCGCGACCGAGCGCCCGCATGCGATGGTCGGCACGGTTCCTTCGCGTGTCAGCCACTAGATTGAGCGGGTGAAGAACGTCCCGCCCGCCGATGTCGACCACGTCGACCGGGCCGTCCTGCCGATCGGCACCGACTACCCGCCCGGCCACGTACTGGACTGGCACGAACACCGGCGCGCGCAGTTCCTCTACGGCGCCACCGGCGTCATGGTCGTCGACACCGCCGAGGGGACCTGGACCGTTCCGCCCGAGCGAGCCGTACTGATCCCGCCCGCCAGGCGGCACCGTGTCCGGATGCTGGGGGTGAGCACGCGGAGCCTGTACATCGAGCCGCACGCCGTCCCCTGGTGGCCGGCCACCTGCACGGTCGTGGACGTTCCGCCGCTCCTGCGCGAGCTGCTCCTGGCCGCTGTCGACTTCGAGGCCGACTACAGCCTCTCCGGGCGTGAGGGAAGCATCGCCGCCCTCCTCCTGTACGAGATCGCCGAGCGCGCCCCGCTCCCGTTCCATGTGGGGATCCCCGCGTCCGCCGACCTCGCGCGCCTGTGCCGCGCGTACCTGGCCGCCCCGGACGCCGACGCCACCAACGCCGTGTGGGCCGCAAGGACGGCCATGAGCGAACGGGCCTTCACCCGGCGCTTTCGCTCCGAGACCGGTGACAGCCCCGCTGTCTGGCGGGGCCGCGCCCGCCTGCTCGCGGCCGTACCGCTGCTGCGCACCGCGTCGGTCAGCGAGGTCAGCGGCCGCATCGGCTACGCCTCTCCCGCGGCGTTCACCGCCGCCTTCACCCGCGCCTTCGGGATGCCCCCGTCCCGCTTCACCGCGAGCCGCCAGGGCGGCGGTCAGCTCTGACCTGGGCGGCGGGGGCTCTGACCTGCACGTTCGCAGTGAAACCAGCCATGCGGTGGCCGTGCGCCCGGTCGTCTTCCCGCGGAGGCCGTTTTCAAGCCCCGCGGACCCGCCAAAAGCCGCTGTGGCTGTGAGCCCACCCATAGGAGCCACGTCACATGCTAACGACGGTAGTAGACCCCTCGGGGCGCCCGCAGAGGGCCACGCGTCCCCTGTGAGCCGTCTGACCAGGGGCGTCCTGCGTACCGGGGTAGTACGTCACATCATTGCGTCCCGCTCCGGCCAGCGCTAACCCTTGCTGAAGTTCCGGGGAGCCGGGATCGAACCGGGCGAATTCGCTCGGGCCGACCGAGCCCCCCACACCCTTCGCATTGGAGAGTTACCCCCGCATGGCCACCACCCAGACGAAGACCAGCACCGGCCGCAACACCCGACTGCGCAAGATCTCCGTCGCCGGCATCGCCACCGCCGGTGCCGCGGCCGCGGCCCTCACGCTGATCCCCTCGCCCGCCCAGGCCGCCGAGCCGACCGCGGCGAACACCAAGGCGGCCCAGGCAGCCAAGGCCGCCGCCGACGACAAGAACTACGCCAACAACCTCGACGGCTGGATCAAGGAGTCCCTGGACATCATGAAGTCCAAGGGCATCCCCGGCTCCTACGAGGGCCTGCACCGCAACATCATGCGCGAGTCCGCCGGTGACCCCAACGCCCAGAACGGCTGGGACGTGAACGCGCAGAACGGCACCCCGTCCAAGGGTCTGCTCCAGGTCATCCAGCCGACCTTCGACGCGTACCACGTCTCGGGCACCCCCAATAACCTGACCGACCCGGTCGCCAACATCACCGCGGCCGCCAACTACGCCGCCGACAAGTACGGCTCGATCGACAACGTCGACTCCGCCTACTGAGCCACCGGGCAACGAAGAACCAGCGGTCGACGAATAAGGGGCAGCGCATGCCGCACGAGAACGGTGACGAGCAGCAGGCGCACATGGCCGACGGCCCCGCAGTGCCCGACTACGGGCCCGCGCGTGTACGGCGCTCCCGGCGCAAGCCGCGGAAGAAGACTCTGCGCTACGTCGCATGGGGCGCCCTGGGTCTGGTCCTGATCGGCGGAGGCGGTGTGGCCTACGCCTGGCAGCACCTCGACGGCAACATCCAGGGGACGGACATGAACGCCGTCCTCGGGCACGACCGGCCCGGTCAGCAGAAGAACGGGTCGATGAACATCCTCCTGCTCGGGTCCGACTCCCGGGCGGGAACCCACGGCAAGTACGGCAGCGGCATCAGTGGAGCCCGCGCCGACACGGCGATGGTCCTGCACGTCGACAAGACCCACAAGAAGGCTTCGGTCGTCAGCATTCCGCGCGACACGATGGTCGAGCGGCCCCAGTGCGCGAAGCCGCACGGCGGCACGGCGGCCGGGGCGCAGCAGGCCATGTTCAACTCGTCCTACCAAGTGGGCGGACCGGCGTGCACCGTGAAGACGGTCGAGAAGATGTCGGGCGTCCGCATGGACCACTACCTCGAAGTCGACTTCAAGGGGTTCCAGAAGCTCATCGACGAGCTCGGCGGCGTGGACATCACCACACGCAAGGCCATCCACGACCCCAACAGCGGCCTCGCCCTGAGCGCCGGCAAGCACACCCTCAAGGGCAAGCAGGCCCTGGAACTCGTCCGCACCCGCCACGGTGTGGGCGACGGCAGCGACCTCGGCCGGATCCAGCTCCAGCAGGCGTTCATCAAGGCGCTGATCCACCGCGCCGACACCGTCGACCCGCTGGGCAGCCCCGCCAAGTCCTACGACCTGGCGGACACCGCGACCAAGACCATCAGCGCGGACTCCGAACTGGCCTCCGCGGACAAGCTCCTCGGTCTGGCCAAGGAGCTGAAGGGCATCAGCCCCGACCGCACCAACATGGTCACGATGCCCGTCACCTACGACGCCCAGGACGCGGGACGTGTCCTGCCGCTGGACAAGGCATCGCACAAGGTGTGGAACGCTCTCCGCCAGGACCGGCCCATACCGAAGTCCGCGACGCAGGACTCGGTCGGCGACCGCTCCGACTCGCCGGTGACCGCGGGCACCTGACCCCTGGTGGCGCTGGGAGCTCGCGGCGCCCGGTCACCCACCACTTGCCCCGCCGTGCTCCGGCTCAGGGGTGAGAAGGAGGGGAGGGGGCGTATAACTCACCCCGTACACACGAGCGAACCGGTTGGCGGGTGCCGCTGATCCACCGAGCCGCTCGAGATAGAACGCACGCGCCATCGAATCCATCTGCTCGCCGCTCACATATACGACCCACCGGTTGGACGCGGCGTTGAAGCGGGCCGCCTCCACCGCCGACTCCAGACCCGACGCGGGCTCACACCGCAGTCGTCCGCGCAACGCGAGGAACCGCCTCAGGGCGTCGAGTTCCGAGCGGCGCAGGCCCACCTGTTGCAGCCCCGGCACGGGAGCCTCGACGGTCGGTGGAGCGGCCCGCACCTGGGCGTAGAGGAGCGCGTCCCACCCGTCGTCGGTCAGCTGCACCGCCCACGGGACCGGCCGCCCGGCCTTCGCGGAGAGCTCCGCCTGCTCCTCGCGGGGTGCCACCCGAGCCAGCCCGAGTCTCACCAGCGGGCCCGTGGTGCGTTCATCAAGTCCAGGCCCTGCCACGGCCCATCCATCGGTTGTGCGCTGCACGTCAGCCACGTGTCGCAGCAGCGCGAAATGCCCGGCCGAGCGCCGCATCCCTGCCCCTCCCGCCAAACAGTGCGTTGCCGCGACGCTAGCGCGCAGCCCCGCCCGAAGGGGTGCTGTTGAGGTGGTCTACGCCCGAAATCGGGGCGGGGCCAGGGGCGGTCGAACACGCGAGCAGCCAGTGAGCGCTGCACCTGTTTCAGGTCAACGCAGTTGGCTACTCGACCGCAGCGAGGCACAGCGCTGTGCGACGTAGGCGCCGGTCGGTTGAAACAGACAGCCACCGGCGCTGCCCCATGCACGGACCAGGCGTGAGGCCACGGGCCAAGGGCCCTCTACGGTGAGCCCATGCCGCACACCTCCGCACTCCTCGTCATCGACATGCAGAACACCCCGGTGGCCATCGCGTATCGGGCCGCCGAGACCGTCGCTGTCATCGCCGGACTGCGCGAACGCGCCAAGGCCGCCGGTGTGCCCGTCGTGACGATCCAGGACCAGGGAGACGGGATGGAGGCGGGCACCCAAGGGTGGCAAGTCGTGTCTGAACTCAGGCCCGAAGATGACGAGTTGATCGTCCACAAGACCAGCCCTGACAGCTTCCTCGACACGGATCTCGACAAGACCCTGAAGATGCTGGGGGCCACCGAGGTGGTCGTCACGGGGTTCGCGACGGAGATCTGTGTGGACACCACGGCGCGGCAGGCGTTGAGCCACGGATACGACGTGGTGGTGGCCGCCGATGGGCACACCACATCCGTCCGGTCCGACAGCGGCGCGTACGCCTCGCCGACGCAGTCGATCGCCCACCACAACGAGATCTTCCGGCACCTCGCCTTCCCCGGCCGGAGCATCCGGGTACTGCCCGCGTCCGAGGTGGACTTCTCTGCGGCCTAGAACCGCGCACAAGCGTCAGGCCGTCAGGCCGTCAGGCCGTCAGTTCGGCGAGGTCGGCGGCGTCGAGGCGCACCCCGGCCGCGGCGAGGTTCTCGGCGAGGTGTGCGGGCGAGCCGGTGCCGGGGATGGCCAGCATGTTCGGTGAGCTCGCGAGCAGCCAGGCGAGGGCGACCTGCGCGGTCGTCGCGTCATGCCGCTCGGCGACCTGTGCGAGGCGGCCGTGCTCGATCGGGTCGAACCCGCCCCCGAGCGGGAAGAACGGCACGTACGCGATGTCGTGTTCCTCGCAGCGCGCCAGCACGGCGACATCGTCGGGATGATGCACGTGGTACTGGTTCTGCACCGCGACGACCGGTGCGATGCCCCGCGCCTCGTCGAGTTGCGCCACGTCTACGTTGCTGACCCCCAGGTGCCGGATCAGACCCTCCTCGCGCAGTTCCGCCAGAGCCGCGAACCGGTCGGCCACGCTCTCGCCGCCCGGCTCGCTCATCCCCCCGACCCGCAGGTAGACGAGGTCGAATCGGTCGAGACCGAGGGCGCGCAGATCCTCCGTCACCAGGCCGCGCAGCCGCTCGGGACCGGCCTGGCCGGTGGGCATTCCGTCGGCTCCGCGCAGTGGACCGACCTTGGTGGCGATCAACAGCTCGGCGGAGTAGGGCGCGAGGGCCGTGCGGATCAGGTCGTTGGCGCTCACCTCGCCCCGCGCGTAGAAACCGGCCGTGTCGATGTGGTCGACACCCGCATCGACTGCCTGCCGCAGCACTGCGACACCGGTCCGCGGGTCGCGCGCCGGCCCGGTGAAAGTGCCCGCGGCCAGGCGCATCGCACCGAAGCCGAGCCGATTGACGCGGCGGTCGCCACCGAGCATGAACTGGCCGCTCGCCGCGGCCGTCATCTGTGTAGTCATGGCCTCACCCTCACCCCGTGAGGGCCTTCGGCCGACCGGATGGCAATCTGTTGCCACGACGGTGAGCGAGACTGGGAGGGTGACCGACCAAACCACGCTGACAGTGCACGGCGAGCGGCAGTTGGCCGCGCTGACCGCCCAGCTGTTCGGCGAGACGACGCGGGAGTTCTTCTGTGCCGCCAACGACCTGCACACCTGGACAAGGCCCGAGGCAAGAGACACGATCGTGCGTCGCCTGCGCCCCCGGACCGCTGAGGGCATGGTCGTACGCAAGCTCTACACACCCGCCGTACTGGCCGACGAGGAACAGCGGTTGCACCTGTTCGACGTCGCGGCCGCCGGCGGGCAGGTGCGCGTCCGTGCCGCGACACTGCCGCACGAGACGATCATCATCGACCGCAGGGTAATGATCCTCGCAGGACGCAGCGGCGCCCGGGGCCGCGAGTTCACGATCACGACCGCGCCCTCCCTCGTCGGGGGCGTCCACGCCCTGATGTGTGCCACGTGGGACGCCGGCACCCCTCTCGCGGACTACCTGCGGGGCGAGACCGAGGGCCTGGACGCCGACTCGCTCGCCGTGCTGGAAGCGCTCGCGGCCGGACTCACCGACGCCGTTGGCGCGCGCCGCGTCGGCATGTCCCTGCGGACCTACCGCAGGCGGGTCGCCGAGTTGATGACCGCTCTGGAGGCCGACTCACGGTTCCAGGCGGGCGTCAACGCGAGCCAACGCGGTCTCACCGGCCGCTGACGGCCGCTGATGCGGCGCGGTTGCTGAGAAACGGAGTCGCTCTCCTGCGGGATGCCCAAGGCCGAGTGGCGTCCGAGACCGGCAGCGTCCGGTCGCGACCGGGACCGTCACCCGGCCACCTGGCTCTCTGTGAGCATCGTGCCCCCGATGGTGGCGCGCGGCTCAGGAGGCCGGAATGCGTACGTGGCAGGAATGGACGGCAGCAGTACGGCTGTTGTGGCGAGCCGGTCCCCGGCACACGGCCGCACTCGCCGCGACCGTGGTCTGCGGGGCACTCACCGGCCCGCTCATCGTGGTCGCGACCGGGCGACTCGTGGGCGTGCTGCCCGGAGCGGTGGAAGCGGGCGCCGGGTCTGCCGAAGCCCAGAGCGCACTGGTCACCCTCATCGCGTTCGGTGCGCTGACCCTCGTACGCACGGGACTGCGCGCCTTGGAGAGCGGGCTCGCGGCGGTGCTGCGACTGCGGGCGGCCGGCGTGGTGGAGGACCGGACCATCGCGGCCGGCACCGGCCCGGACGGCATCGGACACCTCGAAGAGCCGGGCTACGCCGACACGCTGCGCCTGGCCACCGAGCAGGGCACCCGGCCGGACCAACTCGCCTCCCTGCTGCCCGAGATCGTGCGCCCCAGGCTCGAAGGGATGGGTCTGCTCGTCCTGTTGGCGCCGCTGGCGTGGTGGGCGCCGCCGCTGCTCGGGATCGCCGCGGTGCTGACCTACCGCTCCTATCTGCGTCTGTCGCGTCAGGTGCACGGCAGCATGGAGTCGGCGAGCGCGGTGATCCGAAGGGCGGGCTACCTGCGGTCACTTGCCGTGGATCCCGAACCCGCGAAGGAGATACGTGTCTTCGGGCTCGGCGACTGGCTCGCCGAGCGGATGACGGGCGTCTGGCAGTCGGGCATGGCCAGGGTCTGGGCCAGCCGCGGTACAGCCGCGCGGCGAGCCTACGGCGCGGTGGGGTTCGTTGTCCTCGCGGAGGGCGTGGTCTTCGGTTACGCCGCCTTCGCCGCCGCGCGCGGCGACCTGGGGCTCACTCAGCTCGTGATCAGCGCCCAGGCGGCGCTCGCCCTGCCTGCCCTCGGCTGGGTCGGCGATGACGACCTCATGGTGCGCGACGCGCTGCTGGGGCTGCGCTCGCTCGCCGCGCTGGAATCACGGGGGGCCGCCGACAACAGCGCGCGGCTCGCCCGCGGGCCGGAAGGTACCTGTGCCAACGGCCGACGGCAGGCTGGGAACGGTCACACGAACGGCCGGGCACCGGCAGTACGCCGCCGCATCGCCTTCGAATCCGTGGACTTCACCTATCCCGGCACGGACAAACCCGTGCTGCGCGGGCTCGACCTGGAGATCCCGGCCGGGGCCTCCGTAGCGATCGTCGGGGCGAACGGCTCCGGCAAGACGACGCTGATCAAACTCCTCGCCCGGCTGTACGAGCCGGATGCCGGGCGCATCACGTCGGACGGCGCGGATGTGCGGGAGTGTGACGTGCGGCAGTGGCGCCGAGGAATCTCCGTCGTCTTCCAGGACTTCGTGAAGTACCCGCTGACGCTGCGCGAGAACGTGGCGATGGGCGCCCCGGACATCGGTGGCGATCCGCATGCCCTGGAGCAGGCCCTGGAACTGGCCGACGGCTCCGAACTGCCCCGCAGGCTCGGGGCGGGCTGGGACACCGTGCTCTCCCGGCAGTTCGCGGGCGGCTCCGACCTGTCCGCCGGCCAGTGGCAGAGGGTCGCGCTCGCCCGCGCGTTCCTGGCCGCTCGGTCGGGGGCCGTGCTCGTCCTCGACGAGCCCACCGCGCATCTCGACGCGCGGGCGGAGGCCGACTTCTTCGACCGGTTCCTGACGGTGAGCGGGGGCGCCACCACGATCCTGGTCTCGCACCGCTTCTCGGGCGTACGCAAGGCCAGCCTCATCCATGTCATGGACGGCGGACGGATCGTGGAGAGCGGCACGCACGACGCGCTGATGGCACTGGGCGGCAAGTACGCCCGGATGTACCGGCTGCAGGCGGATCGATTCGTCGACGGCGAAACGGGCCTTGGCTCCGGTGCTGCGGCCTGCGAACCCGAGGGGTTGCCATCGGCCGCGGCGGCGCCCCGGCGACCCGCGCGATCCGATGGCGCGCGGCAGCCGGTGGAGCGCGAGGTGCCGGAGGGTGCGGGCGGCCCCGGTCCTCCTGAGGTGCCCGAAGAGTTCGAACCGTCCGAACCGTCCGAACGCGGTTGGCGCAGCGTGCTCGACGCGCTGCGCACCCTGGTCGTCGAGTCCTTCCGGGAGTCGTGGAAACTCGCGGTGCTCGGGCTGCTGCTCGTGCCCGCCGCGGCCGGACTCGCGGCCGTGCAGGCCCTGTGGCTGAGGTCCATGGCCGAGGGCGCACAACAGGAGCTGCTGGAATCCACGGTGACGGCGGCGCTCCTGCTCGTGGTGAGTCTCGGCGTGTGGGAGGCGGTCGAGCTGGCGGCCATCGGAGCCAGGATCGGGCTCAGCGAGCGCGTGGGCTTCGCCTTCGACCGATTGCTGGCCCGGCTGACCGCGGGCATCCCCGGCCTGCGCCATCAGGAGTCGCCAGCGTTCCAGGACCGGCTCCACCTGCTGCGCGACCGCACCCTGGCCATGGGCGCCCTGCTCAACTGGGTGCTCAACCTGCTCGAACAGCTCGGCGGCTTCCTGGTGACCGCCGCGCTCCTTGCCACCGTCCACCCCGCCCTGCTCGTGCTGCCGCTCATCGGGGTACTCGCCCTGCGCCTGCAGATCTCCGCCCGCGGAGTGATCGCCCGCGCCCAGGAGGCCACGGCGGCCGACTACCGGCTCGCCGCGCGCCTGGCCCGCCTCGCCACCTCGCCGGAGGCGGGCAAGGAGCTGCGTGTGTTCGAAGCGGGGCCTGAACTATGGGGCAGGGTACGGGAGTTGCGCAGTCGGGCCGACGGCGTGACAAGCCGGGCGCAGTGGCGGTTCGCCGCGATCGGCTGCGCGGCCGGACTGCTCAACTCACTCGGTCTGATCGGCGCGGTCGCCTTCGTCGTGCATCTCGCCGTTGCCGGTCACACCACTCTTGGCGCCGTCTTGCTCGCGGTCGTGCTGGCCGGACGGTTCACCGGCCATGTCGGCGGACTCGTGCAGGCCACGGGGGCCGTCGTCGAACTCCTGCAGAGCGCCGAGCGGTTGCGCTGGCTGCGGACGTACGCGGAGCAGGCGAGCCTCGCGCCCGCGGTGACCGCCGCAGGCCCCGCGACCTCCTCAGGCGCCGCTTGGACACCCGTGCCGTCGAGGCTGCGGCAGGGCATTGCCGTCGAGGGGCTGTCCTTCCGCTATCCGGGCACGGCGGTGACCACGCTGCACGACGTCGAGCTGCGGCTGCCGGCCGGGGGAGTGGTGGCCCTGGTCGGCGAGAACGGCTCCGGGAAGTCCACCCTGGTCAAGCTGTTGTGCCGGATGTACGAGCCGACGCTGGGCCGGATCACGGTCGACGGGGTCCACCTCGACGCCCTTGCCCCGGAGCAGTGGCGCGAGCGGCTCGGCGCCGCCTTCGAGGACTTCGTGCGCTTCGAGTTCGCCCTCCGCGAGACGGTCGGCGTCGGGGACCTGACGCGGATCGCCGACCCGCGCGCGGTCCTCGGCGCCCTGGACCGGGCGGGCGCCGCCGACCTGCCCGGCACGCTGCCGGACGGGCCGGACACCCAGCTGGGCAGCCGCTGGGAGCGCGGCATCGACCTGTCGACGGGCCAGTGGCAGAAGCTGGCGCTCGCGCGCGCCTTGATGCGTCCGGCACCGCTGCTGCGCATCCTGGACGAGCCGACCGCGGCCCTGGACGCGGAGACCGAGCACGTCATCTTCGAGCGCTACATCGAGGCCGCGCGCCGTCCCGGCACGGACGGCGGAGAACCTGACACGGTCACGCTGCTGGTCTCGCACCGCTTCTCGACCGTACGCGGCGCCGACCTCATCGTCGTACTCGACCACGGCCGCGTCGCCGAGACGGGCAGTCACGAGGAACTGCTTGCGCACGGCGGCCGCTACGCGCAGATGTACGGACTCCAGGCGCGCGCCTACCGGTGACGGGCCGCCGAAGACACACGGAAGGAGCGCCGGCCCGGGCCGGCGCTCCTCCTGTTCTGCTTGCGGGCGGTTATGCGGCAGCGTCCTGCGGCACCACCCACGCCGGGTCCCTGGGCTCCACCTTGTTGGCGAAGGCCACCAGCTGGGTGTACGCGGCCAGGTCGGCCATCGCGGACTGGATCCGCGGCAGCGCGGTGTCCGCCGCCGGGGCGTCGATCCGCTCCAGCCAGTCACCGATCAGCGTGGCCACCGCGAGCGTGCGGTCGCGCATGTCGTGGCAGATGCCGAGCGGGCCGCCGGTCGTGGCCTGCCGGGTGAACGCCTGCCACAGCTCGGCCGCGTGCGGCACCGCGCCGAGGCTGATGCCCGAGCGGTAGAGCCGGTCGTAGTCGAGCCTGCTGTACCACGCGGCCGACTCCGGGGTGAGGCTGCCCTTCGCGAGGATGTCGGCCACCTGGGCCAGCATCCGGGCGGCACCGTCGAGCCGGTCCCGTGCCGCCGCCGCGTACACGGCGGCACCGGCCACCCCGTCGCCGTGCTCGGCGAGTTCGAGGGCCCGGCACAACTCGCTGGTGGCGGCGGTCACTTCGGTGCCCGCTGCCTGCGCGAGTTGCTTCTTGTCGCGCAGGTCCTCCTCACTGAGGCTGAGGAGCTTGTTGCAGACTGCGCTCATATCCTGGTGCTCCTTTCCTGCCCGGAGCCGGCGACGGCGACGGCGCCGGGGGTCATGCCGAGGATGTTGACGACGGCCAGTGCCTGACCGTAGATCCGGATGCGGTCGAACCCGGTGAGCAACTGCCAGGCCAGGCGCTGCCAGTCGGCGGGACCGGCTTCGGTGGCCTGTGCCGCGAAGCCCTCGAGATCCGCCGAGAACTCGGTCAGGGCGGTGACGAAGTGGCCGAACGCCGCCTCGTCCCCGCCCGCTTCGTAGCGCAGTGCGATGGTCTCGATGGTTCCCCGGTCCAGCTGGACCAGGTCCGCGTCCCGGGCGGCGCCGAGTGTCTCGCGCACGGGGGCGGTTCCGCCGCCCGCGACCCGCAGCCGCTTGTCGTGGACCGGGTAGAAGCCCAGCTCCTGGGCGACGCGGTGCGATGTGCGGTACTCCACCAGTGCGGCCCGGACGGCGGCGGCAGCGCAGCGCACCCGCAGGGCGGCCTGGCGCACGTCGTTCAGCTCCAGGTCGGAGTGCATCAGGTGAAGCTCGCTGCCCGCCCGCATGAAGTGGGCCGAACCGGTGGCGATGGGGCCGTCCACGCGCTCGTACAGAGACTGTTCGGCCACGCTGCCGTCAGGCAGGCCGGGGGCTTTGTTGCAGACCCTACTCATATAGGTCGTGCCTCCTTGGTTGTCCGATGTCGGTTGTCCGATGTCGGTCGTACGGTGTTGCGACGCTCGGCCTGTGGCGTACGACAGGGAGCCGCACCAAGCCGGAGGACGACATTCCACGAATGTCGTGGTGACAGCCGGTGCGGTGCCCGGTCGCCGATACGCGGGATCCGAGCGGTAGACGGATGCTCGCAGCGCGTGGCGGGGGGCGATCCTCGAAATCGGGCACCACCGGACAGGTCCGGATGGCCTCGGCCAGGCGGCGGCCACACGAGGTCGCCCGGTGCGAGGCCGGTGCGGAGGATGCGAACGGTGTCAAGGGCAACGGGGGCAACGGGAGCGGCGGGTCACCCGCCGGACGGTGGAGCGCGGGAGGCGCCGGCAGACGTCGGCCAGGTCGAATCCGTGGACACGGCCGATGCGTTGGCCGCGCTGCTGCGGCAGCTGCGCAGACGCGCCGCGCGCAGGGACGGGGGCGCACAGCTCACCTACCGTCAGCTGGCGGGGCGGACAGGCTGGGCACACGGAGTGATCGGCGACTACTTCGCGGGCAAGACGCTTCCACCCACGGACCGCTTCGACACCCTGGTCCAACTGCTCGGTGCCACCGGACGCGAGCTGCGACTGCTTGCGACGGCCCGCGACCGGGTGGAGGAGGCGCGCCGCTCCCGCGCGGCTGCCAACGGCCGCGCAGGACCGCCCGGCATGGACGGCGCCGGTTGCCTGCCCGTGGTTCCCCGCCAGTTGCCCGCGGACATCCCCGAACTCCCCGGCCGGGCAGGGGAACTGGACGCGCTCGACGTGCTCCGCCCGACAGCGCGGGGCGGCGGCCCCGTCGTGGTCGCACTCGACGGCCCCGGCGGTGTCGGCAAGTCGGCGGTCGCCGTGCACGCGGCCCATCGGCTTGCCGAGCGGTTCCCCGACGGTCAGCTCTACGCCGACCTGCGGGGCTCACGCCGCGACGAGCATCCCGTTCCGCCCGCCGTGGTCCTCAGGCGATTCCTCTGTGCGCTGGGGGCGCCGAGGCCATTCCCGGGCAGCGAGGTGGACGCGGCGGCGGCCTACCGCACGCTCCTCACCGAGCGACGGGTGCTCATCGTCCTCGACAACGCCCTGGACGCCGCCCAGGTACGTCCCCTGCTGCCCGCGACGCATGGCTGCGCGGTCCTGGTCACCAGCCGCGGCGTCCTCGCCGCCCTGAACGGCGCCGCCCACCTCCACCTGACGCACCTGTCGCCTCCGGCCTCCGTCGAGGTGCTCGGCCTCTGGGCGGGACCGGGGCGGCTGACCGCCGAACGCGGCGCCGCCGAGGCGATCGCGCACCACTGCGGTCACCTCCCCCTGGCCCTGCGCATCGCGGGCGCCCGCCTGGCGGCACGCCCCCGGTGGCCGGTGCGGGAACTGGCCGCGCGCCTTGCCGATCCCGCGCGCCGCCTGGCGGAACTGTCCTTCGCGGACCTGGACATGCACGCGGCCCTGGAAGCGGGCCACCGGGAGCTGCTGGCCCGCGGTCCCACCGGCCGCGCAGCGGTGCTCGCGCTCCCCCTGCTGGCCGCGGAGCAGGGGGAGTTGACGGTGGCGCGGGCCGCGGCGACGACCGGCGGGGCCCCGTCGTCGACCGAGGCCATCCTGGAACAGCTGGTCGACGTGCAGTTCCTGGAGTCCCCGGCTCCGGGCAGCTACCGCTTCCACCCGCTCACCCGGCTGTTCGCCCAGCGATCGGCGAAGGGGGACTGCGCCCGACTGAACGGCTGAACGGCTGAACGGCTGAATGGCTGAACCCCCTAAGCGTCCCAGTAGTTGAGCGGCGCCGAACCCACGCTGTGCCCCCTGCGGTCAAGGACCCGCCCCACGTGCTTGACCGTGCGCAGCACCACGGCGCGCTCGGTGATCCGCAGATCGAGGTGTGCGAGGCGGCTGTTTAGCAGCGCCTCGGTGGTGTGGACCTCGGACAGGGCCGGAAGCCAGATGTCGAGCACCAGATTGTGCGCGCCCGCCGTGATGCTGCACATGCGCAGGCCGGGCAGGGTGCGCAACGCGCTCACCGTCTCGTCGAGATGCTGGGCGGGCACCGAGCCGAAGTACACGACCGAGACCGGGAAGCCGGTCAGCGGCCTGGCCAGCGCGCAGCGCAGCGAGAGCCGCCCGGTCCCGGTCAGTACACGCAGCCGGCGCCGGACGGTCGCGGCGGATGCGCCGACGGTCTCGGCAAGCTCCGTCAGGGGCATCCGGCCGTCGGAGCCGAGCGCGAGGGCGATCCGGCGGTCGAGGGGCCGCAGCGGTTCGTCGGGCACCGCGGGCCGCTCCAGGGCGAGCGCGCTCCGCTGCTGCCGGGTGAGGACACGCAGCCGCCACGAGGCCCCCTCGAAGGGCGCCGCGGTGATGACATGGCTGCGTACGGCGCGCACCCCGGGCAGCTGCGACACCCGGTCGCCGGAGAGCCGGGCGAGGCCGTCGAGGTCGGCGGCACCGACGATCGCGAGCAGATCACGCCCGCCCGAGGTCTGCTTGAGACTCAACACATGGGGATCACGGGCGAGTTGCCCGATGGTGTCCTCGCTGAGGCGCCCGTCCATGTCGATCTCGACCTGCGCGTAGACGCCCTCGTCGTGACCGGGCGACAGATAGCCGTCGACCCAGGCCATGCCCGCGCGCACCATGCGGTCCCAGCGGCGGGCGACGGTCACCGCGTCGACCTCCAGGACCTCGCCCATCCGCACCCAGGGCACCCGGGGCTGGATCTGGAGGGCGTGCACGATGGCCAGGTCCAGTTCGTCCAGGGTGTGCGCTCGCTGCGTGTCCATGAGAGATGCCGAATCCTGCGTGGAAGGCGACTTGGTGAAAGATTCCGGCGATTTTACACAGTCGTGATCGCGGATACCGAGGATCGTCGCCCATGAGCCACGCACAGTTCTCCTCCTTGCGCATCATCCGGGCCCGACTCGTCGACGGCACCGGCGCGGCCCCCGTCGCGGACGCCGTCATCGACATCGACGAGCACGGCACGATCGTCCACGCAGGACCGGCCGCCACGGCCCCGGAGGCGCCCGCAAGGGCCCGCACCGTGGACGCGGCAGGGCGTACGGTCCTGCCCGGCTTCATCGACACCCACGTCCACCTCGCCATCGAATCGCCCCGGCAGATGGTCCGCCGCCACGAGAGCGACCAGACCCTGGAGACGTTCCGCACCGCCGAGCGGCTGCGCAGCACCCTGGAGGCGGGCATCACCACCGCCCGCGACCTGGGCGGTCTCCCGGCCGGCTACCGGGACGCGGTGGCCGCGGGCCTCACCACAGGCCCCCGGCTGCACACGGCGGTCCGCATCCTCAGCCACACCGGCGGTCACGCCGACTTCCGCTCGGAGTGCGGCTTCGACCCCAGCGCCGGGGTGGGAGAGATCGCCGACACCCCGGACGAGGTACGGGTCGCGGTGCGCCGCCTGCTCCGCTCCGGCGCCGACGTGATCAAGGTCTGCGCGACCGGCGGAATGAGCAGCCCCTACGACCAGCCCGACGACGAAGGCCTGACCGTCGAGGAGATCCGTACGGTCGTCGACGAGGTGGCCCGGCACGGCGGCCGCCCCGTGGCGGCCCACGCACAGGGCACCGCGGGCATCATCAACGCGATCCGCGGCGGCGTGAGCAGCGTCGAGCACGGCTACGGCCTCACCGTACAGGCGCGCGAACTGGCAGGTGAGCACGGCACGTTCGTGGTGCCGACCCTTTCGACCGTCTTCGACGGCATCGACCGCGCGACCATGCAGCCCTTCCACTACGAGAAGAAGGTCCGCTGGTCCGGCATCACCCGGGAGAACATCGCCGCGGCCATCTCCGACGGCGTACGCATCGCGATGGGCACCGACGCGGCGATGGTGCCTCACGGCCGCAACCTGCGCGAGCTCTCCCACCTCGTGGCACTCGGCATGACCCCGGAACGAGCCATCGAGACAGGCACCCGCAGCGCCGCCGAACTCCTGGGCCTCTCCTCGGAGATCGGCACGCTCGAGGCGGGCAAACACGGTGACCTGGTGATGTGCGAAGGCGACCCGCTCACGGACATCTCGGTCCTGGCCGACCCGGCCAACATCGTGCTCGTCGCCCAGCGCGGCGCCGTACGCAAGGACGCGCTCGCCCTGGCACAGGCAGAAGGAGCCGCCGGATGAGAACCTCGCTCACCTCCGCGAAGACGCCGACGGGCGGGCCGCCGCAGGGGTCCCTGCTCGACAAGGTCCTGAACGGCATCGAGCGCGCGGGCAACAAACTGCCGCACCCGGTACTGCTCTTCCTCGGCCTGTTCCTGATCATCGGCACGGTCTCGACGGTCCTCGCCGCCACCGGCACCACCGTCAAGGTGCCCGGCGAGGACGAGACGCTCGCGGTCAAGGGCCTGTTCAGCGGCGAGGGCGTGCGCTGGCTGCTCGAGAACTTCATCCCGAACTTCACCGGCTTCCCCTCCCTCGGCACCGTCCTGCTGATGATGGCCGCGGTCGGGGTCGCCGAGAAGACTGGCCTGCTCGAGACGGCCGTACGTGCCTCCATCGCGCGGGCGCCCAGGCGGCTGCTGCCTTACCTGGTCGCCTTCGTCTCCTGCCAGGCGCACCTGATGAGCGACGTGGCGATCCTGGTCATCCCGCCGCTGGCCGCACTCGCCTTCAAGAACGCCGGCCGCAACCCGATCGCGGGCCTGATCGGCGGCTTCGCCTGCGTCTGCGCGGGCTACGCGGCGGGCTTCTCCATCGGCGCCCTCGACGCGCTCTACACCGGCATCACGCAGCAGGCCGCCGCGGTCGTGCCGGGCGGTGAGAGCGCCCCCACGCACATCCTCATCAACTACTTCTTCACGGCTGCGGCCAGTTGCGTGCTCGCCCTGATCGGCGGCTTCCTGATCTCCCGTGTCCTTGAGCCGCGGCTGCCGCAGCCGGACCCGGATGCCGATGCCGATGACGGGACCTCCGTCACCGTTACTGTCACCGCCCGGCAGCGCACGGGCCTGCTGCGCTCGGGCCTGGCCGTCCTGCTCTACGCGGCCGTCGTGGTCACCTGCTGGCTGCTGCCGGGCTCCCCGTTGCGCGGCGAGGGCGGTGCGCTCGTTCCGTCGCCGGTGCTCAACGGCATCGTGCCGCTGCTGTTCGTCGCGTTCGTCCTCGCCGGTGTCGTCTACGGCCGCACCGTCGGCACGCTCAAGCGCGCCGATGACGCTCCCCGGATGATGGCCGAGTCGATCACCGGAATGTCCGGCTACATCGTGCTGATCCTGGTGATCTCACAGGTCATCGGCGTCTTCGACTGGT
Organism: Streptomyces rectiviolaceus; assembly: GCF_039533825.1. Lineage (NCBI taxonomy): Bacteria > Bacillati > Actinomycetota > Actinomycetes > Kitasatosporales > Streptomycetaceae > Streptomyces > Streptomyces rectiviolaceus. The sequence continues at coordinate 46,387 of NZ_BAAAUG010000042.1, read as the reverse complement.
CCAACGTCGGCACCCTGCTCGCGGTGAACGGCGCGAACCTCCTGGAGTCCGCGGGCCTCACCGGCTTCACGGGCCTGGTCCTGTTCGTCCTTCTGGTCTGCGTCCTGAACCTGTTCGTCACCTCGGGCTCGGCCCTGTGGTCCCTGGTCGCACCGGTCTTCGTCCCGGCGTTCATGCTGCTCGGCATGGAACCCGCCGTCACCCAGGCGGCATTCCGGATCGGCGACTCCGCGACCCAGATGATCACGCCGCTCAATCCGTACGTCTTCCTGATGCTGACGATCCTGCGGCGCTACGAGCCCGGGGCGCAGCTGGGCACGGTCCTGTCCCGGCTCTCGGTGTTCGTGGTCCCGTTCCTGGTCGCCTGGCTCGTCGTCCTCGGCATCTTCTACGGCCTGGGCCTGCCGCTCGGCCCCGGCGCGGACATCCATCACTGACCGTCCATACGCGGGGCTGTGTCTGTCAGTCGGTCAGGCGGTCAGACGGTTGTGGTGGGAGGCCCGACGGGCCGCGGCCAGCAGCCCGCGGATCTGAGGGCCGGCCTGGTCGATGTTGCTGACAGGAGTGGCGAACGGCAGCCGGACGTCGAGGTGCGTGGTGGGGTACTCCAGGCGCAGCGTCAGTCCATAGCGGTCCATGGCCAGCGGGACCGCGCGCAACATGCCCTTCTCCGGCTGTGGTTGTACAAGACGCACGAGGAGAGGGACGAGCTCATGGTGACTGTCCACGAGATGGGTCAGCATGTCCGCCTCACTGCCCGCGATCGGATCCGGGGCGGCCGAGCAGAGCTCGTCCAGGGAGACGAAGTGGCGCCCCTGACCGTCCTTGAGGAGCGCCTGGCCGAACTCCATGCAGGTGCTTTTGGGCGACTCATCGCTGTACGGGGCCGTCAGCAGTCCCGTGACGGTGACGCGGGCGCGCAGACGATCGCGTACGGCGGTGGGTGCGATGTCGGTGAACTCCAGCCGGACCGGGCGGCGTTCTTGCCCCGAGGTGTCCTGGCCCGGGGCATGCAGGTGGATGTGCCCCGCACCCTCGCCGTCGAGCCGGTGGATCTCGGTGTGACACCCGTCGCTGATCACTGTCATCGACTGTGCCGCGTGCAGGATCGCGTGCACGCGTTCGGCGGGGGTCGGCTGCGTGATGCGGGTGCTGTGTGGGCGCATCCAAATGCTCCATGGCGTTGAAGAGACCCAAGCCTCTAACTTAGGTATGCCTAACCTAACCCACGAAGAGGGTTCGGGAACAGCCGAACTTGATGCGCTGTGGCGCCGGGCACTCCGGGGTCGCCGCGCCGGTCACTCGCCGAGGAGGCTGACCAGGTTGGGGACGGGCGCTTCGGCGGCTGCCGAGAGAGGCAGTGCCGCCAGGCCGTGTCCACCGGCGACGAGGGTGCCCGCCCCCCTGATGTCTGTTCCGCGGTAGGTGACTTGGGGACGAAAGCCGTCGGTGCGGGCGGCGGCGCGGAGTTGGCCCAGGGGGACGGCGGTATCGGGCGCGTCCAGCCAGTGCGCGTCGGTGAGGTCCGGCAGTCGGAGGGAGCGCCGACGGGCCAGAGGGTGTTCGGCGACACCGGTGGTGGTCAGAGGGCCGGGGTCGGGCAGCGGCAGCGGATCGGTGGGCGCCGCCGCCCCGTCCACCAGAGCGAGGTCGGCGTCCCCGGCATGACGGCCGCCACCACCGCCTCCCGTCCGAGCACGTGGAGCGACACCGCAAGGCCAGGGGCGGAACGGCGGATGTGGGCAAGGGGCTGTGCGAGGGAGGCGGACAGAGCGAGAGGGCTGGCAGCGACGGTGAGTTGCACGGAGCGCGTCGCGTGGAGCCGGGCGATGTCGGCACGGGCCGCTTCCAGGCGCAGCAGCAGGGGCCTGGCATGCTCCATGAGGCGCTCGCCCGCCCCGGTGGGCCCCACCGTGCTGCCCGGCAGCCCCTACCGCAGCGAAGCCGGAGCGCTCGCCGCCATCCGCACGGCCAGGGAGGGAGGCATCCCCTTCCTTGGGACCTGCGGTGGCTTCCAGCACATGCTGCTCGAGTACGCCCGGTCGGTGTGCGGGCTGGGCAACGCGGTGCACGCCGAGAACACTCCGTACGACAGCGACGGGGGAGGGGCCGAGCTGATCGTTCCGCTGGCCTGCTCTCTGGTCGGCCACGAGGGCGCGATAGCCCTGACGGCGGACTCCAGGGCGGCAACTACGGCCCGAACCCCGCCCACGTGGAGAAGCTGCGTGCCGGTGGGCTCAGCTTCACCGGTACCGACGAGAGCGGTGACATCCGCATCGCCGAACTGCCCGGCCACCCCTTCTTCCTGGCCTCGCTGTTCCAGCCCGAACTGCAGGGCGACGGCACCCGCCCCCACCCGCTGATCACCGGGCTGGCCCAGGCCGCGGTGCGGCATGCGGCGGCACGATGAGTCTCGGTCCCCAGTGCGCAGGACGGCACGCCCGTGGCCGCTGATCGGTTGCCGGTCCCGGTGCCGTGCAGCAGGATGCGGAGATGCGCTTCTCGGTCAACATTCCCAACTTCGGTGACTTCGCCGACCCCAGGACCGTGGCGAAGGTGGCCGTGGCTGCGGAACAGGCAGGGTGGGACGGGCTGTTCGTCTGGGACCACGTGCTGCACCGCAAGCACGAGGGCAGGCCCTTCGGGGACCCCTGGATGCTGCTGACCGCCGCCGCACTGGCGACTTCCCGGATCAGACTGGGCACGCTGGTCACCCCCGTCGCCCGGCGGCGCCCGCAGCAACTCGCCCGCCAGGTGGCGACCCTGGACGCCGTGAGCGGCGGCCGGGTCGTCTTCGGAGCGGGTCTTGGCGGACCCGTCGAGGACGAGTACGCGAGTTTCGGTGACACCACGGACCCGAAGGTGCTGGCCGAGCGGCTGGACGAGGGCCTCGACCTGCTGCAGCGCTACTGGTCGGGCGAGCCGGTGAACCACGACGGACGGCACTACCAGGCACGGGACGTGACGCTGCTGCCCGCCACGGTGCAACAACCCCGGCCGCCGGTCTGGGTCGCAGGCTTCTGGCCGAACCGCCCGCCCATGCGCCGGGCCGCCCGCTGGGACGGTGCGGTCCCGCTGTTCACCGACGCCAGACACGGCCACGTACCGCCACTCGACCAGGTCCGCGACCTGGTGGCGTACGTACGAAAGCAACGCGCGGACCGCACCGGCACTCCCTTCGAGATCGTTCTCGGCGGTGCCACACCTGGCGATGACGCCGCCAAGTCCCGTGATCTGCTCGGCCCGTTGGCCGAGGCGGGAGTCACCTGGTGGGACGAGCGGCAGATCCAGACGAGCGACGGACTCGACCGGCTCACGCCGGTGCTGCGCCGCGTCGAGCAGGGCCCGCCCGTCTTCTAGTGCGTGCCAGGATCACAGGTGTGGTTCGACCCGGTGGGCCCGGGCCTCCAGATAGCGCTGCTCGGCGATGCTGGCGGTGGACTTGGCGGCGCGCCGGTAGTGCTCGTGTGCCCCGGCCGTGTCGCCGGTCTTCTCCAGCAGGTGCGCTCGTACGGACAGCAGCCGGTGATGCCCGGCCATCCGCTCGTCGTCGTCCAAGGTGGACAGCAGGGCAAGACCGGCCGACGGGCCCTCGGTCTCGGCGAGTGCGATCGCCCGGTTGAGGGTGACCATCGGGTTGGGCGCGATCCGTTCCAGGATCAGGTAAAGGGCGTGCACCTGCGGCCAGTTGGTCTCCTTGGCCGAGTCCGCGTCGGCATGTGTGGCGGCGATGGCGGCCTGGAGCTGGTAGGGCCCGAGGGTCGGGCCGGCCAGCGAGGCCTTGACCAGTTCGGTGCCCTCGTCGATCAGAGCGCGGTCCCACTTCGTGCGGTCCTGCTCGTCCAGCGGGATCAGGTCGCCGGCCGCTGTCGTACGTGCCTGTCGGCGGGCGTGGGTCAGCAGCATCAACGCGAGCAGCCCGGTCACCTCGCTGTCCGCTGAAAGCTGCGTGTGCACCATCCTGGCCAGCCGGATCGCCTCGTGCGCGAGATCGGCCCGGTGCAACTCACTGCCCGAAGAGACGGTGTAGCCCTCGTTGAAGATCAGGTAGAGCACGTGCAGGACGACCCGCAGCCGTTCCTCGCGCGCTGCGCCGTCCGGCATCCTGAAAGTGCTGCCGGCGGCCTTGATGCGCTGCTTGGCCCGGCTGATCCTGCTCGCCATGGTGGCCTCGGGCACCAGGAACGCGTGGGCGATCTCGGCCGTGGTCAGGCCGCCGACCGCTCGCAGCGTCAGGGCGGTCTGGGAGGCCGCGGTCAGTGTCGGATGGCAGCACAGGAACAGCAGGACGAGCGTGTCGTCGGTGTCCGGCACGTCCTGAGGCACCACCTCGGTGGCCGTCGCCGACTCCCGCTCGCGGCGCGCGTGGTCACTGCGCATCTGGTCGACGAGCCGCCGGGTGGCGACCGTCACCAGCCAGCCGTGCGGGTTGTCCGGCACACCCTCGGCCGGCCACTGGACGGTCGCGGCGAGCACGGCCTCCTGCACGGCGTCCTCGCACCCCTCGAACTGTCCGTGCCGGCGTACCAACGCGCCGAGGACCCGCGGCGCGAGCTCACGCAGCAGGTCCTCGACAACTGGTGATGTCATGCCTCCAATTGTCCGTCAGCGAACATCACCTGTCGCACCTCGACCCCCAGCCCTTCGATCCTGGTGTCCGGGATCCGCAGTGCCAGCTCGATCGCCCGCTCCTTGTTCTCGCAGTCGATCAGGTAGAAGCCGCCGAGGAACTCTTTGGCCTCCAGGAAAGGGCCGTCGGTCACCACCGGCTGGCCGTTGCGTACGGACACCACGGCGGCCTGTGACGGGTCGACCAGCGCCTGCGTGGTGATCAGCTCGCCGGACTTCTTCAGCGCCTCGAGGAACGCGCCGTGGCCCTCGCCGATCGCCGCCTTCTCCTCGTCGGTCAACGCGTCCAGCACGGCCGGGTTGATGTGCATGCTGATCAGGAACTGCATCTCGTACTCCTCGTGGTTCGCGAGCCCCGGCTGGGCCCTTCGCCTGGTTGTCGGAGCCACCGTCGTCGTCTTGACATCCCCGGCCGAAAAGTTCGCACGAATTTTTCAGCAACAAGAAATCTCCGTCGCCGCCGATGTCAAGAAGCTCCCGCCCGCTCCGACCAGGGAGCGAAACGTCGAGAGAACAGGGAGTTCTGAATATGCGAGTCACCCGGGCATGGCTGGGGCTGTGGGTCCTCATGCTGCCGACCTTGCTGGTCGCGATGGACATGACGGCTCTGCTCCTCGCGCTCCCACAGCTGAGCGCCGATCTGGGGGCCACAGGCGTCCAGCAGCTGTGGATCAGTGACAGCTATGGACTCATGGTGGCCGGCCTCGTCATCACGATGGGAACGCTCGGGGACCGCATCGGACGACGCCGACTGCTGATGATCGGTGCGGCGGCGTTCGCGGTGCTGTCGGTGGTGGCCGCCTTCGCGGCCGGCCCTCTGATGCTGATCGTCGCGCGTGCGCTGCTCGGTGTCGCCGGGGCGACCCTGGCGCCGTCCACACTCGCCTTGATCACCAACATGTTCCGCGACGAACGGCAGCGTGGGCAGGCCATCGCGATCTGGGCCACGTGCCAGTTCGCGGGCGGTGCGCTCGGCCCGGTACTCGCCGGGTTCCTGCTCCAGTACTTCTGGTGGGGATCGGTGTTCCTCGTCGCCGTGCCGGCGATGGCGCTGCTGCTGCTCGCCGGGCCCCGCCTGGTACCGGAGTACCGCAGTGAACAGGCAGGACGGCTGGACCTGACCAGCGTCGGGCTTTCGCTCGTGGCGGTGCTTCTGATGGTGTACGGCATCAAGCAGCTGACCGTCGAGAGCGTGACCCTCCTGCCTGCGTCTGCCCTCGCCGTCGGCGCGGCCATCGGATGGCTGTTCGTTCGCCGGCAACTGCGCCTGGAGACACCGCTGCTGGATCTGCGGCTGCTGCGCAACCGCCCGTTCACGGCCGTCCTCGTCGCGCTCGTCTTCGCCGGCATCGCCATGGCCGGTACGGGCCTGGTGGTGACCCAGTACCTGCAGAGCGTCCTTGGCTACTCGCCGGTCGCGTCGGCGATGCTGTTCGCACCCATGGGCCTTGGCGTGGCGGTCGGCACCATGGCCGCGCCGGCGCTGGCCCGGCGGATGAAGCAGCCGACCGTGATCGCCGGTGGCCTCGCGGGGTCGGCGCTTGGCAGCCTGCTGCTGCTCGGCGTCGGCGGAGCGCGCTCCTTGCCACTCGTGATGACCGGCATCGCCGTACTGGCGCTGGGCACCGGCCCGCTGTTCGCGCTGGGCACCGGTCTTGTCGTCGGGTCCGTGCCGCCGGAGCGCGCCGGTTCGGCGGCGTCGATGTCGGAGACGGGCAACTACTTCGGCGGTTCGCTCGGCTTCGCGCTGCTCGGCGTGGTGGCCGCGGTGGTTTACCGCAGCGGGGTGGACGGCACCTCCGACTCGCTGGCCGGCGCGGCCGCCGCCGGCCAGCACCTTCCCGCCGGCCAGGCTGCGGAACTGCTGCGCACTGCGCGGGAGGCGTTCACCACCAGCCTGCACGTCACCGGAGTGATCGCCGCGGTGATCTTCACCGGTCTTGCCGTACTGGTTCTGGCCATGCGTCCGGCGCCGCGGGCCTTCTCGGCCGCACTGCCCGACTACGAGGCAGCCGACTCGTAGAGCGCTTGAGGGGGTCGGCTGAGGGGGTCGGCCTCCGGCGCCTGCCCTGTCAGGACGAAGCAGGTCGGGTCCCGGGCGTCCTCAGCGCGGCGACTCCCGGCCCGTCGAGCTCATCAAGTGCTTCCCGTCGCCCGGAGATGGCCAGCAGCAGGGAAACCGCGTTTCCGCGCGCCTGCGGGCCCTCTCCGATCAACAAGTCGGCGTCATCGGCGGCCAGTTGGACACCGGCCACCCGCTCCTTGGCTCCGCCGAAGGACGCCGACGTACGAGCCTGCAGGCGCACCGCCCTGATGACGGCCGCCGGCAGGTAGGAGTGGGTGAGCCCCAAAGGCCGACGGATGTCCTCACCGTGGACGACCTCCTCGATGAGCCGGGTATCGAGCGGAGCCGGAGGGCCCGACCTCCGCGGGGCCACCTGACGCAGTCGTTCCAACGTCTCTCGTGGTGAGGCGCCGCGCTCCCGATCCACACCGCGCGCGTTCTGACGGTCGAAGTCGAAACGCGCCCGGATCATGCCACTCACGAAGCCGAGACGCGTCGTACGAGCCGTGTCGACCAGGTGGGCGACCACGTCGTGCACGGTCCACCCGTCACACAGCGACGGGTGATCCCACTGCTTGTCGTCGAGGTGAGTGAGATCCTCGATCAGCGCCGCACGCTCCGCGTGCACCAGCGACCAGACATCATCGTTCACGGCTGTTCCTTTGCTCGAGTCCAGTGTCTTGCAGGGGAGACTCAAGGCGTGGGGGGAACTCATCGCCGGGAGCCGGCATCCGCCGGGTGCAAGAGCCGGCGGATGAGGGGCGCGATGCCCTCGGCGGGGCGCACGAAGTCGACCTTGCCGGTCTTGATGGCGGACTTGGGCATGCCGTGGAAGGCGGCTGTCGCAGGATCCTCCACGATGACGACGCCCCCGCGCGTCTTGACCGATTCGACTCCCCGGGCCCCGTCGCCGTCGGCCCCGGTGAGCACGCACGCGATGACCAGCGGGCCAAAGGCCTTTGAGGCGGACTCGAAGAGTGGGTCTGCGGCCGGGCGAGCGTAGTTGACCGGATCCTCCCGGGAAAGGGCAAGCGTGCCATCCGCTTCCACGCAAAGGTGGTGGTCCGGCGGTGCGATGTGGACCGATCCCGCACTCGGGCGTTCGCCGCCTTCGGCCAGTTCGACGCGGAGGCTGGTGGCACGGGACAGGATGGCGACGATATGCGTCGTGCGGGCACGGCGCAGGTGCTGGGCCACCAGCACGGATGCCGGGAGCCCGGCGTCCAGGCCGCCCAGCAGTGTCTGCAGGCCCTGGATGCCCCCGGCGGACGAGGCCACCATCACGATCGGGCAGCGGTCGCGGGACTCGTGTGCATGCCTGCTGTTCACGTGTCGACACTAGCCCGGCCGCGGACCCGCTCGTGAGCCATACAGGCCGATGCGGGCCCGGGTGTCGGCAAGACCGTCGTACGCCCTACGCCAATGACGCGCGCCGCCTCGGCCCACGGCGAGCGGGTCCTGGCTCACCGCCACTGCGCACCCACGGCACGGAAGTGGCTCCCGAGCATGAGAAGTTGGTCGAATCCATGCTGCGTTTGCAGCGACGCGCGGAGCTTGGAAGCCGGGGCGGGGCCGGTGGGAGGGGCGGAGATGAGTTTCAGGCTGGCTGCATACGCCGTGTGCGTCGAGGACGGACGGGCCCTGCTCGCCCGCCACGTATCACCCCACGGCGAGTCCAACTGGAGTCTTCCGGGCGGCCGGGTCGAGCACGGGGAGGACCCGTTCGACGCGGTGATCCGGGAGGTCGCTGAGGAGACCGGCTGCGCCGCGGTGGTGGAACGGCTGCTGGGCGTGGACTCAAGGGTGATCCCCGCAGCCGAACGCACCACCCCCGGTGGGCCGGAGCACCAGAATGTCGGCATCTTCTACCAGGTCCGTATCACCGGTGGCGAACTCCGGCCTGAGCCGAACGGACAAGTCGTCGAGTCGGTCTGGACCCCGATCCCCGACGTCGCCGCCCTCCGCCGGTCATCACTGGTCGACATCGGCCTGACCCTGGCGCGGACTCTGCCGCCGACCGGCCACGTGGACCCCGTCCCGGTCGGCGGCCTGATCCAGCACTGAGGCAACGACATCAGCACGTACGGGTTCAACGCGGGGCCGGGGTGCTTCAGCCTGCCTGCCAACATGAGCCGGTGGAGAAGAGGGCGGCTGAGGTACGAAGGCGCTCGCTGGGTCCCGGGTAAACCCGCTGGTGGGGCAGGTCTAGGCTCATTCTTGCCGAGTGCTCACCGAGCGAGGGGGAAGCCCGATGAAGGTAGTGCTTGCAGGAGGTACCGGGCAGGTCGGGGCCGTCCTGGACCGTGCGTTGACCGCCGCAGGGCACGACGTCGTCGTCCTGACCAGGAACCCCGTGCGTGCGCGCCAAGTCGCCTGGGACGGACGGACATCGGGGCCCTGGGCAGCGGAGATCGACGGCAGCGACGTCGTGGTCAACCTGGCGGGGCGCAGTGTGAGCTGCCGCTACACCGAGGCCAACCTGCGGGACATGATGGACTCGCGGGTCCGGTCCGCCGAGGCCGTCGGCGAGGCGATCGCCGCCGCGGCGAAACCGCCGGAGCTCTGGCTCCAGATGAGCACTGCCACGATCTACGCACACCGCTTCGACGCACCCCACGACGAGGCGACCGGCGTCATCGGCGGCACGGAGACCGGGATTCCGGACTACTGGGAGTACAGCGTCCGGATCGCGAAGAACTGGGAACGCGCCCAGCAGGAAGCCGCCACCCCGCACACCCGCAAGGTCGCTCTGCGCGCCGCCATGGTGATGAGCCCCGACCCGGGCGGTGTCTTCGACGTCCTGCTGCGGATGACCCGGCTCGGCCTGGGCGGGCCGGTCGCGGGCGGAGCCCAGTACCTGTCCTGGATCCACGACCGGGACTTCGTCCGTGCGGTGGAGTTCCTGATCACCCGCGACGACATCGCGGGCCCGGTGAACCTGGCCGCCCCCGGCCCACTCCCGCACCGCGCGTTCATGCGGGACCTGCGGGCCGCGGCAGGCGCCCGGGTGGGACTCCCCGCCACCAAGTGGATGGCGGAGATCGGCGCCTTCGCGCTGCGCACGGACACCGAACTGCTCCTCAAGAGCCGACGCGTCGTCCCGGGCCGACTGCTCGACGAGGGCTTCGCCTTCGAGCATGCCGCGTGGCCGGACGCGGCGGCTGATCTCGTACGGCGCGTACGGGACCGCCGCTGAGCCGGGGTGGACGGTCAAGTCAGGCGACGGCAGGTCAGACGACGGCAGGTCAGACGACGGCCGAGGCCATCCGCCGGACCGCCTCGGTGATCACTTCCGGCGAGGCGGCCAGGTTGAGCCGGACGAAGCCCTCGCCGCCGGTTCCAAAGGCACTCCCGGAGCTCAGAGCGACGCGGCCGCGCTGCAGGAAGGCCGCGGCAGGGTCGCTGCCCAGGCCCAGTTCCCGGCAGTCAAGCCAGGCCAGGAAGGTGCCCTGCGCGGGCGTATATCCGATGGCGGGCAGGTGTTCGGCCAGCAGCGCGGCCAGCAGCCGTCGGTTCTCGTCGAGGCCGCGGAGCAGCGCGTCGAGCCAGTCGCCCCCGCCCCGCAGCGCCGCCGTGTGGGCGATGATGCCGACATGGCTGGGGCCGTGGCTGACCTCTTCGGGTATGCGGTCGAGGTCGTCGGCGGCTTCGGGCCCCGCGACGGCGAGGGCCGCCTTGAGTCCGGCGAGGTTCCAGGCCTTCGACGCCGACATCAGGGACAGCCCGTTCTCCGCCCCGGGCACGCTCAGAAAGGGGACGAAAGAGGTGCCCGCCGCCACGATAGGGGCGTGGATCTCGTCCGCCACCACGCGTACGCCGTGCTCCCGCGCCAGGTGCGCGACCCGTGTCAACTCGGCGGCGGTGTGCACGGTCCCGGTGGGATTGTGCGGGCTGCACAGCAGATACACCGGCCGGTTCGCATCCCGTGCCGCTCCCCGTGCCGCATGCCGGAACGCCTCCTCGAGCGCGGCGAAGTCGATCCGCAGGTCCGGCCCCAGGGGCGCCTCTACGACGGGCCGGTCCAGGTTGCCGACGAACTGGTAGAAGGGCGGGTACACGGGACAGTTGACGATGACGGGGTCGCCGGGAGCGGAGACCAGCTTCAGCATCTCCACGATGCCGAGCATCACGTCGGGCACGATCGCCGTGCGCTCGACCGCGAGGCCGTCCCAGCCCCACCGCTTGTGGGCGAACTCGGCCAGCGCCTCGGCGTAGGCCGTCCCGGCGGGATAGCCGGTGTCACCGAGCGCCACGGCGTCGGTGATCGCCTCGGCGACCGGCTCGGCCAGCGGGACATCCATCTCGGCCACCCACAACGGCAGCACATCGTGCGGATAGGTCCGCCACTTCATGCTCGTACGACGCCGCAGTTGCTCCAGCGAGAGCTGACGCAGCGGATTCGCGCCGTCCGGCACGACGAGGTCACGCGACACATTTTCCATACCTCAAAAGTAGGCAGGGTCGAGGACGACGTGGTAACCCGGCCTTGACGGCAGGGACGTCGTGATGGTTCGTGCCGCTCCCACCTGCCGTTTTGGGCTCCAGTAAGGTGAGCCTAACAAGTCGACTCGCCCACCTGTTCGCCTGCTCGCCGACCCTTGAGGAACACCTGTGCCCGACGCCGCGACACCCGCAACCGTCCCGTCCTCCGGCGGAAGCGCCACGGCGCCGCACACCTGGCAAGAGCTCCGCTCGGGCGAAGAGCTGACCGAACTGCTCGGCGCACCGCACCCGATCGTCATCGACAAGGTCCACGACGAACTGACCTCGGACGACCTGGGGATTCTCGCCCGCTCCCCGTTCTGCGTCGTCTCCACCTCGGACGCGGAAGGCAACTGCGACACCTCCCCGCGGGGCGACGCACCTGGCTTCGTCCACATCCTCGACGCGCGCACCGTCGCCCTCCCCGACCGCCCCGGGAACCGACGCGGCGACAGCTTCCGCAACGTCCTCGTCAACCCGCACGTGGGACTGCTCCACCTGGTGCCGGGCAGCGCCGACATCCTGCGCATCAACGGCCGGGCACGGATCCTGACGGACGCCCCGTTCTTCGACGCGATGACCGTCAAGGGGCAGCGCCCCCGACTGGCGCTCGTCGTCGAGATCGACGAAATCTTCCTGCACTGCTCGGCGTCACTGCGGCGTGCGGGCTTCTGGCATCCGGAGACATAGCCGCAGGCAGCTCAGCCGGTGGAGGTCTCCGGCTGCGGTGCGGCGGACTTCTCTTCCGGGGCGGCCGCGGTGTAGAAGACGGAGGAGCCTTGCTTGGTGCGCTGGGCTCGACCCTTGGCGACCAGACCCTCCACCGTGGTGCGCACGACGGTGGTCTTGATGGTGCGCTCGGGGCGGGCCTGGGCGAGCGCGGTGGTGATCTCGGCGGCGGAGCGCGGTTCGCTCTGCTGGCCGAGGTGGCTGTCGATCAGCTCGACCAACGTCGGGCCCGCTGCCGGCGCGGCAGGCTTCTTCTCGGTGGAAGCGGGTGCACTCTTGGCCGCCTTGCCCTCGCCCTTGCTCTTGTCCTCGTCCTTGGTCTTGGGCTTGGGCTTGGTGGCTGTGGGCTTCTTCGTCCGGGCCCCACGGGAGTTGCCCGCACTCGCTCGCGGGGCAGGTACCGCCTTCTTGACGGGGGACGTCTTCTTCGCTGCGGCCGCCGGAGTGCTGGTGGAGCCCAGCGCCTGCTGCATGCTCAGCAACAGCGCGTGGTCGTTCTCCAGCACCTGCAACTGCTCTTGCAGCGCTGCCACCTCGGCCCCGACGCGTTCTTGTTCCTTGCGGTTGGTTTCCAGGTCCGCGCCCACGCGCGCGGCGTACTGAGCCTGCACTCCGGCAGTTTCCGGCTGAACGTCTGACATGGCATTGACCTCTTCATGAGCGCACGCGGTCGTGCGGGTGGCGGATGGTGCCCACGACAGAGCACTCCTGATGGGGGGGCATCTGAGCCCGCCCCTGCATGTTGGCTGCCCAACCTGCACCAGCAGTAACTCATGTGCGGTCAGCGAAGGTTACGCGCTCAAGGCCGCGGGTGGACACATCCTTGCCTCTGCGGGAGATATCGGGCGGGTGCTCAGCGGTCCTCGCCGGGCGGCGTGCCGCAGCTCTGACCGCCCTGTCCGTCGAATTGCACCGAACTCAGGAAGTCCCGGTAATCAGGGAAGAAGTTCCCTTTGCCCGTCGGGCCGGAAGAGGTCACGACCGTACAGCCGGTGTAGTTCGCGTCGGACCAGAGGTAGATGGTCGAGGCCGTCCGGTTCCAGTCCGACTTGGCCCGGTCGGACATGCCAAGGGCCGCGAGATCGGGAGTGTTTCCCTTGAGGGCGATCATGTCGCCGGTTCCGTCGAGCCCCGAGAACATGCAGTAGGAGCCCTCCGGACACCGGTCGTACCCGTCAGCCGCGTGCGCCGTGGAGAGCGGCACCAACGTGGCGGTCGCCGCGGCCACCGCCACGAGCAGCACGGAGAGCTTCTTCCTCATCGTGATTGCCCTGCGCATACTGTCCGCCTTAGTTGTCAGGGCCCGCGAGTCCGCGATGTGCGGGCACCGCCACAGCGGTGCGCGGGCCGTTGGCATCTCAGGCTCGTTGCCCAGTTCGGTGATCGGCTATCCCCCGCAAGAGGGCTGTCCCCCCGCAGGAGTGACACACGGGGAGTGGGTGCGGCGTCGGCAGCTCTCCGGGCCGCCCCTCGACGGCCCGGAGAGCACCGGCTCAGCCCACCTCTCAGCCCACCTCTCAGCCCACCTCTCAGTCGACCGGCTCGATCCAGACGTTGCGGAAGCGGACCTTGTTGCCGTGGTCCTGCAGCCGGATCGCGCCGGCCGCCGCGGACTCGGGATCGCCCGCTCCGGTCGGGCCGTCGACGGCCACGTCGTCGTGGACCTTCTTGCCGTTCCACACCACGCTGATCCTGGCGTCGGCGGTCTTCTTCCCGTCCGCGTCGTAGCGCGCGGCCCGGAAGACGATGTCGTACGTCTGCCATGTCTCCGGCGCGGTGGAGGCGTTGTGGTCGGCGGCCTTCTTGGTGTAGATGGAGGCCGCTTCGTTCGCGGCGAGTTTCTCCACTCCGAACGAGTCGAGTATCTGGATCTCGTAGCGCTCCTGGAGGTAGATCCCGCTGTTGCCGCGGTCTTGTCCGGTGACGTCGTCGGGCAGTTTCGGCACACGGAACTCGGCGTGCAGCTTGAAGTCGCCGAAGGCCTGCTTGGTGCGGATGTCCCCGCAGCACACCTCGATCGACTTGTCGGCCGTGTGCGGCCATTCGACGCTGCGGCCGTCGGTGTGCTGCCAGGCGGTGGAGACGCTGCCGCCCGAGAACAGGTCGATACGGCTGCTGGGCCGACGCACTTCGATCATGTCGAGATTGACGTGGCCGGTGTCTTCGGGCCGGTAGGTGTACGTGATGGTGTTACGGCCTTTGCGCAGGGCGAGTTGCTCGGTCTTGGTCGACCAGCGCTTCCATGTCTCGGTCGAGGGGAGCTTCGTCTGGTGCGCGGGTCCGCCGTTCACACTGACCCCGAGGGTCTTGGTGCCGGCGGAGGGGTTGGGGCCGTTGGAGTAGCGCAGGCCCACGGCGTAGGTGCCCTTGGCGGGGGCCTGGACGTCGAAGGTGGCGGTGGCACCCGGGTCCTTGAAGCTGTCGACGAAGCCGCCGCCGGTGTAGCCGGCGTGCTCGGTGTCGATGTCGGCGCCGCCGGAAAGCTGCGCCGACTCGGCGTCGTACGACGTGACCGGCTCCTTGTGGCCGGGGCGTGCGTTGAGGGTGTACCAGGCCTCGGTGGACCACAGCTGCTCATCGTCGGCCGAGGAGAACGGGCGCGGTGAGCGCACGTGCACCACCCGGTCGCTCTTGAGTCCGGGGATGGTCAGGTCGACGGTGCGGCGGTCGTCCGAGATGCGTGCGTCGGTGACGGGCAGGGATTCCTCGTCGACCTTGGGGCCGCCGTAGGCGGGGGTGGGGGCATAGCGCCACTGCTCGACGGAGTAGGCACCGCTGGTCAGCTTCTCGACGGTCTTGTCCGACAGCGGCTTGGTGTAGGTGAGTTTGAAGCCGTCGTGGGTGGCGCGCATGGTCTTGATGTCGAAGGCGGTCTTGCCGTTCGGCGTGAGCTTTTGCAGGCCGAAGCGGAGTTTGCCCTCCTGGCCCCAGTTGCCGTCCGCACCGAGCCCGCCGGTGTAGATCGCCCCGTCCGGCCCGGTGGAGATACGGGTGATGCCGGACTCCAGGCCCTGGGTGTGGCGGAAGACCGCGCCCTGGAAGGCGCCGTCGACCTTCTCCAGGTCGGCGCGCTGCAAGCCGCCGTAGGTGACGTCGCCGAACATCAGCTGCCCGGCGAAGGGTCCCTTCTTCACCGTCATGGGGGTGCTGGGGGAGTTGGCTATCTCGTTCTGCGGCAGCCACAGCACCGGCTTGGTGACGCTCTTGTCGTCGAAGGGGCCGTCGGGGTTGGTGTAGTGGTTGAAGAACCGGTCCTGCTTGACGTGCACGAGCTTCGAGGCGGGCAGCCAGCCGCCTTGGTTGTCGGTGACGAACAGTTCATTGTCCGGGCCGCGGCCGATGCCGTTGGGAGTGCGCAGACCCCCGGCCAGGTAACTGACCTTCCCGCTCGCCTTGTTCACCTTGATCGTGGTGCCGCGGTTGGCGGCGGGCTGCGGATCGGTCGTCGCACCGCCGTAGTTGATGGCGACCGACAGATTCAGATAGAAGTCGCCCTTCTCGTAGAGCAGTCCGAAAGCGAACTCGTGGAAGTTCCCGCCGTAGGGCCACTCGGCGATCTTCCGGGTCTCGCCCGCGTCGTTGTCGCCGTCGATGTCGGCGAGTTCGGTCAGCTGGTGCTTCTCCGAGACATACAGCTTCCCGTCCACGTACTTGATGCCCATCGGCTCCTTGAGCCCGTCGGCGATCTTCTTGTACGTGACCTTGTCCGGGCCCGTGTCGCCGGTGACGTTGTCCAGGACGTACACCTCGCCCTTGGTCTCCTGGCTGCCGCCCCAGGTGGTCACCGCGAGCTTGCCATCGGGCAGCCAGTCCATCGCGGACACCTGCGGCTCAAATCCCTTGGGACGCAGGTCGGTCAGCGTGTAACCGGGGTTGACCGACTTCAACGGGAGGCCGTCGCCGGGCGTGTCGTAGCTGCCCTCGCACTCCTTGCGGCCGGGAGCGGTGACCCGCACCACGTCGGCGTCCGTGCTGAGGACGGAGTTGGGTACGAGCGTGAAGGCGTCGGCGCCCGGCGGCTTCCACTGCAGAGTGACCTGCTGGTCGTAGCTCCGGTCGAAGTGGTCGATGCGCAGGGGGTGGTAGCCCGGGGTGAGTGTGATCTCGCCGTCCTTGGGCTCGGCGCCGTGCAGTCCGTCGTGATCGATGACCTTCTTGTCGCCGATGAACAGGCGGGATCCGTCGTCGCTGATCAGACGGAAGGCGTACGCGCCGTCGGAGGGAACGTTGATGTTGCCGATGATCTGCGAGACGAAGTTGTCGTTGAACCCGAAGCCTTCGGTGGAGGACCAGTCGACGGTGGGGATCAGTTTGTCGACGTTGGGGGTCTGGGCGGGCTTGAGGTCGCAGAGCTTGCTGAGCGGGGACTGGACGTCGAACACCCGCAGCGTGACGCCGGGTTCCTGCGGCGGCAGGTCGGCGAAGGGCTTCTCGTCGGCGCCGGCGGCCGGCGCGGTGAGCCCGCCGGCCAGCAGCAGCCCGAGAAGTATCCCGGTGGCTCTTCGCGGTCTCATACGCGTGCGTCGGTTGATGCGGCGTGGGCGCGTGGGGTGCTCGTGTGGCGTCACTCTGTCTCCTGCTGGGCGCTGCGAGGCGGCCCGGGCCGCCTCGGCCCGTGTCCGCGGAGTGGAGTTCATGCACATAGCGGTGGTGCGGGCGGCGGCATTTCGGCCGCGCCTTGCGCAGACTTCCGTACGAGAGCGACGCCCAGAGTACGAAGCGTGCCCCGCAACGTCCATACTTTGTCCTCAACAAGGAGAAACTGGCGAGGAGTTGCTGTGGCGTCAGCTGGTGCCGGTGCTGCGTGCCGCCCGGCGGACGGGCGGTGGGGAAATCCGCGTGCGGCAGTTGATCAGCTTGAGGAACACCGTGCCGATGCGGGTGACCCTCACTGCTCCAGTTCGTCACGGGGACCAGCAACGGTGGACTGACCGCGCATCCCGGCGGCGACCGGTGGCGCTGGGAGAGCCCGCATCCTCAATGGGGCGTACGCCAAAGGCGCCCGCTCGGCACGCGCATCGCGGTCGACGGCGTACTCGACCCGCGCATCGTCGGAGACGCGGCGCGCACCGGCCGCTATGACCCCCAGGCGGTCAAGAAGGTGTGGCACTACTTGGCGCGTTTCGGGGCGCCGCAGAACACCGTTGACCGAGTGGTGAGTCCGGCACCCGACCTCGACGCGGGCTCAGGCCGCCCCTGCGGTCGCCGCGCGCCGGGTCGAACACCCGATGCCCTGATCACCTCACCTCACCTCCAGACGCGGCCAGTGCGCGAGGTCCCGCCGCAGCTGACGGTCGTGCGTGGCGACGACGACGGTGGCGCTCGTGTCGCGGAGCGCGTCGGTCAGCTCGTCGATCAGCGTCGATGACAGGTGGTTGGTCGGCTCGTCGAGCAGGATCAGACCGGGCCGCCCGGCCAGAGCAAGCGCCAGGTCGAGGCGCCGCTGCTGGCCCTGTGACATCCTCCCGACCGGTGTGCGCATCGCGTCGGGGTCCAGCAGCCCGAGCGCGCCCAGCGGGACGGACTCGGCGTCACGGAGCGCCCCGCCTGCCACGAGCCGTCCCACGTGGCGGGCATGCACGTCACGGGCGGTGAGATCGGGGTCCTGCCGGGCGGTCTCCTGGGTCACTCGGACGATCCGAGCCCCCTTCGCCGTCCGGACGTACCCGTCCGTGGGCTCGAGCGAACCGGCCAGCACCGCGAGCAGAGTGGACTTCCCGGCACCGTTGGGCCCGGTGACGAGCAGCCGGTCGCCGCCGTCAAGGGCCAGGTCGACCGGACCGGCAAGACGCCCGTCGACAGCGACCCCGTGCGCCCGCAGCTGCGGCGCGCCCGGCCGGACACCCAGGTCCGGCCACCGCAGTTCCGGCGGCTGCGGCACGTCGATCCGGTGCGCCTCCAGGGCATCCTGCTGGCGCTTCAGGGCCTGTACGACGCCGGGGGCGCGGGACTGGCGCTGATGTTTGCCGGTCCCCTTGTCCGGCCGCCAGCCGGTGGAGAGCCGGTCGCGTGCCGTCGACACGGCGTCCTGCAGCCGCCGGTGCTCGTCCTGCTGCTCCTGGTGGTCCTGCTCCCAGCGCTCACGCTCACGGCGCCGGGCGTCCTGCCAGGCGTCGTATCCGCCGGCGTACAGACGCGGATTCCCGTCGCGGGACGGGTCGAGGTCCAGGAACCGGTTCGCGACATCGCGCAGCAGCGCCCGGTCGTGGCTGACGACAGCGAGGCCGCCGTCGTGCTCGCGCAGCCTGCGGGTCAGGAAGTCCAGACCGTCGGCGTCGAGGTGGTTGGTCGGCTCGTCGAGCAGCAGGATGTCGTGCCGCGCACCGAGCAGGCACGCGAGCCGGACCCGGTAGCGCTGCCCGACCGACAGGGTCGACAAGGGGCGGTCGCGGTCGCTGCAGGCACCCAGGCTCTTGAGGGCGACGTCGACGCGGCGTTCGGCGTCCCACGCGTCGAGCCGGGTGGCGGCCTCGAGCGCGGCGGCGTAGCGGTCGTCGGCAGCGGCGTCGCCCTCGGCCATGGCAAGGGTCGCCTCGTCCAGTGCGGCGAGGGCCGCGAGAGACGCGGCCAGCGCCTGGGACGTCAGGGTGCCGACGGTCTCACCGTCGCGCGCGGACAGCTCCTGGCGGGCCAGGCCGATCGTGCCGGTCCGGTGCACGGTGCCCTCATCGGGCGTGATCAGTCCGGCCAGGACGTGCAGGAGCGTCGTCTTGCCACGGCCGTTCTCGCCCACGACGGCGATGCGTGACCGGGCGGAGACGGTGACCGAGACGTCGTTCAGGACGCGTCGGGACCCGCGGGTGACGGTGAGGCCCTGGGTACGGATGTGTGCACTGCCGCCCGCTTCGACGGGCAGGGACATGGCTTCGGGGGTCGGGGTGGGGTTCAACGAATGCTCCGCAGCTCGCAGTGGAGCCGGGCAGCAAGAAGCGGCCGCCCGGCGGGAACCGGGACGGCGGCGGATTCAGCGTAGAGAAGGCGCCGCCGTCAGCGGGCGGAGCGGACCTTCTGCGACCAGATACCTCGTGCCATAACGATCAGGCTAGCAGCACTGCCACTCCGACCGCCCGGGCACCAGGAGCGGCCGCCCGGCACGACCCCGGCCGCCCTGATGGACCCCTGAGCCGTACCCTGAGCGATTTCCGGGGCATCCCCGATGGTGCACGGTTTGCGTGACTGATCAGCTGTTGTCATGAGTAATTTCCAGTCATCGCGTCCGCTGCTCGTCGTCCTCGCCGTCGTGGGTTCGCTCCTGGCCGCTTTCCCTGCCCTCGCCGATTCCCGCCACCAGAATTCGCGATTACATGCCAAGACCCAGGCAGCCTTGAACGAGATCGTGGAGCAGGGCACCCCCGGTGTCATCGCCCAAGTGCGCGACGGCCATGGGGTGTGGAACGGCCGGGCCGGTGTCGGCGATCTCTCCGTCAGGCACCAGCGCAGCACCCACGAGAAGTTCCGCATCGCCAGTGTGACCAAGACCTTCACCGCCACGGTGCTGCTCAAGCTCGAAGCCAAGGGGAGGCTCTCGCTGGACGACAGCCTTGAGAAATGGCTGCCCGGAGTGGTGCGCGGCACGGGTTACCGTCCTAAGGCGATCACCGTGCGGCACCTGCTCAACCACACGAGCGGGATCTTCGACTACAACATGGACAAGAAATTCCGCGCCAAGTACGCCGGCGAGGAGTTCGACAAGAACCGCTACAGGAGCTGGGCCCCCACCGACCTCCTGGACATAGCACTCGCGCATCCGCCGAACTTCCAGCCCGAGCAGGGCAGCAGGCCCGGCAGGCCAGGTAAGTGGGACTACTCCGACACCAACTACATTCTCGCCGGAATGATCATCGAGAGGGTCACCGGCGGCACCTACAAGGAGGCGGTCGAGTGCCTCATCATCAAGCCGCTCGCCCTGCACGGCACCCGTGTGCCCGGTACATCGCCCGCGATCCCCTCGCCGCACGCGACGCACTACTCCACGCTCTTCCAGGACGGTCCGAACGCCAAGGTGTACGACGTGACTGAGTTCAGTCCCACGGTGGCCTTCTCGGCCGGAGAGATCCTCTCGACCGTCGGTGACGTGAACACCTTCCTGTCGAAGTTGCTCGGTGGCGAGTTGCTGCCCGCCGTCCAGCAGCGGGAGTTGCTCGACGCGGTGCCTGTCGACGGCGACAAGGGGCACGGCGGTCCGCAGGACCTGTACGGCCTCGGAATCCGGCACTTCAAGCTCACGGAGGACTGCTGGGCCTGGGGCCATGGCGGCCTGGTCCCGGGATCCGCGACCCGGACGATGGCGTCGGCGGACGGGCGGCATGTCCTGACCATGAACCGCAACGGCGATTGGGGCGAGCAGAAGCTGGAGGACGCAGCAGTAGAGGCCGAATTCTGTCCGGACTGAGCGTTCGTCGCCGCACTCCTGGACCGAACCCTCCAAGTTCAGGAGGCAGCTGGCAGCAGTACCGCAGAGTCTGGTTCCAACTGGGTGTCGAAGCCGTCGACGACGGCGAACCGGTCCAGATCGACGACGGCGATCCGATGGGTGCCCAGCAGGGACACGTACGCCAGCGGCCTGGTGGGATGGAGTGTCACCGCGGACGGGGTTCCGTCCAGTTGAAGGGAGCGGATCCGCCGCAGGTCGGTGCCCCACACGGTGAGGGTGTTGGCGACGATGTCCGTCACCAACAGCCGTTCGTCGTCGATCGTGTAGACCCGCAACGGGTCTCCGCCCGTTCTCCTGCTGCGCCGTATCTTCATGGTGCGGGCGTCGACGGAGACCAGCGAGGAGCTCTTACGGGCTCCGACGAACAGCGTCTTCTCATCCCGGCTCAGACAGCTGCTCTCGGGCAGTTGGCCGGGAGTGACCAGCACGGGCGGGACGGCGGCGTCGTGGGGGCGCACGAGGCTCACCGTGTGGGACAACAGCCCAGTGACATAGGCTCGTTCGCCGTCGCGGCTGAGCGTGAACAGATGGGTCTTCACGCCGTGGGTGGGCACCGCCCTGGTCGGTGCCTGGTCGGTGGACGGGGCGTCGAAACCGAGCAGTACCGCCTTCTCCTCGCTCAGGGCGTACAGCCGGTCCTGACGGTCGATGCCCATGCCGTGGATGCGGTTGAAGGGCCGGGTGTCGATGGTCCGGGCCAGGGACCGCTCGGCCAGGTCGATGACGAAGACGGCGGCGCCGCCATCGCCGACGGTGGACGCCATGCGCACTCCGTAGTGCCCGACGTAGGCGAATCGCCTGCGCGAGTCGACGACCATCTCATGCGGGTAGTCGGGCAGCCGGACGGTCTCCTGGCGCTGCCCCGACACGGCGTCGTAGAAACTGACCGCGTGACTGCTCTTCTCCACCACCACCAGTACGTCGGCCTTCGACGCCCGGGAAGCGCCTGAGGCGGGCGTGGACAGTCCGCTCGCCAACGTCCCGGCATCCACCGCCTTGATCACCGTCCGACGTGTCGCCACAGTCCCGCACCCCGATCTCTCGACAGCCGCCATGGTCTCCGGCGAGGGAAGCCCCGGAAACCCCCCTCGCGCGCAATCACGAGCTTGCTCGACGCGAGACCGTGGTGTCTAGATCACCTTGGGGGGCGTGCGGCTGTGGGTGCGGGCCGCCTGCCGGAACTTCGGCCGCGCCGACACACCGCCGAGCAGATCCGTCACGCGCCGTGCTCGGTCCTGTGGTCTGACATCCTGACGCGGTGCGCGTACTGATCGTGACGGCGGGGAGCTGGGGCGATGTCGCCCCCTACACCGGACTGGGAGTGCGACTGCGCTCAGCGGGCCACGAGGTGGCACTCGCCACCCATGAGCGCTTCGAGCAGGCGGTGACCGCCCACGGACTGGGCTTCAGACCCTTGCCCGTCGACCCGCGGCAGGAACTGGCCTCGCAGGTCGGGCAGGGCCTGGCCAGAGCGGTCAGCCCACCTGTGGCCATGGCGCGATTGATGCGTATGGCACGGGCGTTCATGCCGCAACTGACGGCGGGCGTCGCGGATGCCGTACGAGAAGGCGCCGATGTGGTCCTGAGCTCCACGGTCACCGACCCCGCGTGTGCCGTGCTCGGCGAGGCGCTGGGACTGCCGACCATCGGGGTGTACCTCCAGCCGATCCAGCCCACCGGCGCCTTTCCGCCGCTGATCACCGGCGCCCGCTCCTTCGGGTCACACGGCAACCGCCTGGCCGCCCACGCCCTGTGGGTCGGCAGCGACCAGATCTTCGCCCCTGCCGTCCGCGCCCTGCGCCGTGAACTGGGCCTGCCGCGCCAGCGATTCAGCGGCCCGCTGAGCCTGCCGCGTGGGCGTACCGTCCTGCACGGCTTCAGCCCGCAGATCGTCCCCCGCCCCACGGACTGGCCCACCGGCCACGAAGTGTGCGGCTACTGGTGGCCCCAGACCCCGCCCGGCTGGGAGCCTGAGCCACGCCTGCTGGACTTCCTCGGCGCAGGCCCGCCGCCCGTCTTCGCAGGCTTCGGCAGCTTCGTCACCGCTGACTCCCAGCGATTGAGCACCCTGCTCGCCGACGCCATGCGCCGCGCAAAGGTTCGCGGCATCATTCAGGCCGGCTGGAGCGGCCTGCACGCCGAGAACGACGACCTGATCACCGTTCAAGAAGTGCCCCACGCCTGGCTGTTCCCCATGACGGCTGCCGTCATCCACCACGCCGGTGCCGGTACCACCGCGGCCGCCCTGCGCGCCGCGACCCCCTCGGTCCCGGTCCCGGTCCAGTTGGACCAGCACTTCTGGGCCACCCGCCTGCACACCCTGGGCCTCTCACCGCGCCCCCTGCGCTACCAGCGCCTGACGGCGGAACGCCTCTCCCAAGCGATCACCACAGCCGTCCACAGCCCGCCCCTCCGCTCCCGCGCTCACGACATCGCCGCCGCCCTCGCCCGGGAGGACGGCACCCGCCAGGTCCTCACGACCATCGAGCGGCTTGGGCGGCGATGAGACGCTGACGTCGCCGCGAGGCCGAGCCGCCGGCTGCCGCACGGCGCTCGCCGCTGTGTGATGAGGCGGTTTGCGTGCGGGACGGGCCGCCGTCGTCAATGATGAATGGCGGGGTCATGAACGAGACGGGGTGTGGCATGGCGGGACTGGAGCTGACTACGGTCGTTGACGCGATCCGTGGGCAACTTGAGGATTCGATGAACAGATCCGCGGGGCAGCGGATCCAATTCGAGCTCGGAGACATCGAGTTGGAATTCTCGGTCACGGTGACCGAAGACTCGAGGCGCGAGGGCAGCGTCAAGGTGTGGGTGCTCGGCGCCGGTGGCAGCCAGGGCAGTTCGTCCGCAGCCGCCCATCGTGTGAAGCTCGTGCTCAAGCCCAAGGACACCGTGGGCGGTGGATCGCCGCACGTCTCCGATCCGTCTGTCACCGGCCTCCCCAGGTAGCCGGGCGTCATGGACGGCCGGGTCGTGGAGGTGTGGTGCGACGGCGGCTACGGATCGGGCTACCTGGTCGGCCCGAGCCATGTGCTGACCGCACTGCATGTGGTGGCCGAGGGTGTGCGCGACACGGACAAGATCTTCAAGGAGAGCGCCAGGGCCGTTCGCGCCCGAGAGACCCTCAAGGTGCGCTCCGCGGCCGGCGGTGACTGGTGCGGCGCCACGGTCGTCTGGCCCGGACCGGACGGCGACGACTCGCCGGACGTGGCGCTGCTCAGGACGGATCGGCCATTGACTGCAGGGGCCGTCCGATGGGGGCAGTTGACCACTCTGCTCCCCGACGTGCGTTGCGAGTTCACCGGGTTCGCGAAGGTCCAGTCGTACGAGACGCAGACGCCCGGGGTCGCGGTCAGGGACCTAGAACGCATGCCGGGCAGCATCGTCCCCGGCACCGGCCACAAGGCCGGATACCTCTTCGTACGG
This sequence comes from Streptomyces rectiviolaceus, assembly GCF_039533825.1. Lineage (NCBI taxonomy): Bacteria > Bacillati > Actinomycetota > Actinomycetes > Kitasatosporales > Streptomycetaceae > Streptomyces > Streptomyces rectiviolaceus. The sequence continues at coordinate 22,619 of NZ_BAAAUG010000042.1, read as the reverse complement.
CCGGACGGCCGGCTCGGACGGGACCTCTGGCAGGGGATATCGGGTGCCGCCGTGCTGAGCCACGGTCTGGTGACCGCCGTGGTCCTGGCCGCCCGGCCCGACGACAGCCGTCTGATCTGCTACCCGGTCGAGCGCCTGCTGGCCGATCCCGCCTTTTGCGCCGCGCTCGGCAGCCGCCCGACGGCCGAGTCGGTGGAGCTCAGCCCCTATCTCGTCCTGTCCGCCCGTCAATCCGCCGATTCCTTCTCCCCGGCGTCGCTGCTGCGCGCACAGAACAAGGCCGTCCGTTTCCACGGCAGGGAGGACGAACTGCGGCGGCTCGTGCAGTGGTGCACCGGTGAGGGCGGTCCGCTGCGCCTGCTCACCGGGCCCGGCGGACAGGGCAAGACCCGGCTCGCCCTGGAGCTGATGACACGGCTGGGTGCCGAATGGACCTGCGGCTTCCTGGATGCGACGACCGACAAGGACTGTGCGGCCGTCACCGAGATGATCGAGCGGGCCGCCCGGCCCACGCTCCTGGTCGTCGACTACGCCGAAACCAGGCCGCGCAGCACCTGCGACCGCACCGGCCAGATCGAGACCCTCACCCGGGCAGTCACCGCGGCCCGGCGCGAGGTGCCACTCAGATTGCTCCTCCTGTCGCGCTCGGCGGGCGACTGGTGGGAGCAGATCATCGGCGAGTCAGCCGAGTTGGGCCACATGCTGCGCGCCACCGAGGTTACGGAGCTGGCCGCGCTGGAGCGCTCTGCCCCGGGGCGGCAGCAGCTCTTCAAGGACGCCTGGGAGGACTTCGCCCTGCGGCTTGAGGACGTCCTGCCGGACTGGCGACGGCCGCGACTGGATCCGCCCGATCTGCGGCACGAGCGGTACGACGCGGCGCTCATGGTCCACATGGAGGCACTCGCCTGCCTGCTCGAGCCGGAGCGTGACGTAGGCGCCCGGCATGCCGAGGAGGTGATCCTCGCCCATGAAGAGCCTTATTGGCGGCGTGCTGCCAGGGCCGCGGGAATCACCGTGCATCCGCGCACCCAGCGACGGGCCGTGGCGGCGGCGGCGCTGTTCGGCGCGGCCGACGAGCCGCAGGCACAGCAGCTCCTCGCGGCCCTGCCGGACCTGTCCACGGCGGGCGGGGACGAGCGGCTTCGCGTTGCCCTCTGGCTGCAGGACCTCTATCCGGCGCCGAGCGGTGAGTCCACGGCGTTCTGGGGCTCGCTGCAGCCCGACCTTCTCGCCGAATATCTGGTCGCGGCCGTGCTCAGAGAGGGCGCGGAGCTGCTCGGGCCCGTCGTGCCGCACTGTGCGCCCCGGCAGGTGCGCAGGGGACTGACCGTGCTCGCGAGGGCCGGCTTGCACCAGCCGGAGGTCGACGACCGGCTGCGGGCCTGGGTCGGAACGTTGGGGGAGCACCTGCCGGAAGCCGTGCGGGTGGTCGCGGAGACCGAGAACCCCGGCCCGCTCCTTGAGGCGCTGGACGGACTCGATCGCGAAGCCCTCCCTCACGAGCGGCTCGTCGACCTCGCCGACGCGATACCGCATCGCAGTCGGCGTCTCGCGTATTTCGCAGCCGAGGTCCAGGCGGACATCACCGCCCACGCCCGGAAGGTGAGGGCGGCCGACGGCTCGGAGCCCACCATCCGACGCCTGGCCACGGCGCTTGCGCACGAGAGCGCGCGCCTGGAGGACGTCGGGCGACGCGTTCACTCGTTGCGGGCGCTGGAGGAAGCCGTCGCACTGCGCGAGACGATGACGGGGGACACCCCCGGGCAGCGGCTCGAACTGGCGCGCATGTACATCTCGTTGGCCGCGGGACTGTCGGCGAACGGCCGCACCGAGGAAGCAGCCCGGCGCGCACAGCAGGCCTTCAACACGCTGAACGCTCTCAAGGACGCGGACCTTCCCCTCGTGACCCTGTTGCGTTCGCTCGGCGCTCTTGCTCTGCGGCTCATGGAGGCGGGCAGAGGCGAGGAGGCGATACCGCTCCTCGAATGGGTCACCGACTCGTACCGCAAGGTCATCGCCGTGATGGAAGCCGACGCTGCCTCCGAGCGGAGCGCGGTCGACGGCATACGGGATGAGCTCGCCAAGTGGCAGAACAACCTGGCCGGAGCACTGCACCATGCCGGACGCCATGAGGAGGCGCTCTTCCAGGGCGAGAGCGCGGTGGCCGCCCGCCGTGAACTCGCCGAAGCCCGACCGGACGTCTACCTGGCGGGTCTTGCAGCCTCACTGAACAATCTGGTGGGGTTCCAGTGGTCGGCGGGCGACGCGAGAGCGATGGAGACCGCGTACGAGGCGGTCGCTGTCTTCGAGACTTTGACCCTGAGCAACCCCGCGGCCTTTCTGCACCGCTTCGTGGCCGCTGTTCGCCACGTCATGTCGCTGTACATCAGGACCCCGGACGGCGACAGCCGCCGCCTGACGCAGGTGGCCATGGCGGTCACCCGGCTCTATGGGCAGTTGCGGGAGTCGAGGCCCTGGGTGTTCCTGCCGGTGCTTGTGTCGACCGTGCATCTGCCGGGCGACCATGAGCGGGGTGCCGAGAAGGCCATGCACATGCTCATGGACCGGGGCTCGGGGCAACCCCGTGATGTGCGTCAGGCGGACGAGGCCGTCAGTCTGTACCGCAACCTCTGCTCGGTCGACCGGAAGCTCTACGAGCCTTATCTCGTAAGGGCGTTGACCACACTCGCCGATCTCCTTGATGCCGCCCTGGACCCGGGCGGTGCACGCGGGGCGATCCAGGAGCTGATCGTGCTGCAGCGCACGCGAGTGGACGTGACGGAAGAGGACCGGTCCAATCTGCTGTGGGCACTCAACGACATGGTGAGGCGACTGGCCGATGCCGAGCAGTTCGACGCGGCGGTCCCCTACGCGCGTGAACTGGTCGATGTTCTGCGGAAGTTGCCCGACCATGAGGCGGCCGAATGGCGGCGCGACATGGCGAGCGCGCTCTACCTGCAGTTCAACATGGTGCAGGAATCGTCCGGCCAGGGCTACGTCTTCGAAGAGATGGTGGAGTTCGCGGAGCTGTGCGACGGGCTCGGTGGCGTTCTCGACGACGAAATGCTCCGGAGTTTCGGGAAGAAGCTCATCGACCTGGTCATGCCGCTCACCGAGAACGATCAGCCGCATGCGTCCGTCGGTCTTGCGGAGGTGGCGTACCGCCTGTCCAGCACTCTGTACAGGCGCTCTCCCAAGGACGGGGAACCGGGCCTCTGCAGAGCGCTGTCGGTGCTCGGTGAGTGCTATCGGATCGCCGGCCGGGTGGGTGACGCCGTCGTCGTCCTGGTCCGGGGCATCGAATCGGCCCGGCGTCTGGGCAACGAGGGCGCTGAGTCGATCGCCTGGCAGGCCATGGGTCTTGCCGCCCGTGCCGACCCGGAGGAAGCGAAGGCCGCGTGGCACCAGGTGGTCCGCGGAGCGCCGTTCCCCGAATTCCGCGTCGGGCCCGAGGACGAACACCCGAGGACGAACACCAGTCCTCCGAGTGAGTAAAAGGGCCTGGGAATCCTTCTCCGGGCGAGCAGGCGGCGCACTGGTGACTTCCATAGGCTCGAGCGCGCGATGACCTCGACCGAATGGAGCGCGGCAGCCCGCCGTCCCTCTCGAACGGAGCCGACATGGAGTATCCAGATCTGTCCGAACTGCCCCTGGAGCTGCAGGAGGCCGTGACCGCGCACGGCTCGCTCAACGTCTTTCGGATGATGATGCACTCACCGAACCTGGCGCCGGGCGTACTGACACTCGGGGATGCGATCCTGCGGCGGAACTCACTGCCGGACACCTTGCGGGAACTCGCCATTGTGCGGGTCGGTCGGGTCTACGGAGCGGCCTACGAGGTTCACCACCACGAGAAAGGCGCTCGTCTCGTCGGACTGGGGGATGAGGCGCTCGCCGCCGCCGAGACCGGTTCGACCGGGGAGCTGCCCGCGCCCGAAGCAGCCGTCCTGACCGCCACGGACCGGCTGCTGGCCCACCACACACTCGACGAGGCCGAGCGTGACGAACTGCTGGCGTTCCTGACGGTGAACCAACTCGCGGACCTCGTCATCACCGTGGGCTTCTACCAACTCATCTGCGACTTCCTCAACACCTTCGAGGTGACGGTCGAGGACCAGGCCGCCTAGCCCCGTTGCGGCCGGCCCTGGGGCTGATCAGTCCCCGCGCTTACGGCCTCTCGTGGAGTGGTTCGAGCCCCCGCGAGGGTGCCACAACCGCAGCCACACGTCTCGTGCGTGACGCCCCGCCTCCGAGCGGCTGCGCGCCACCATCTCGCGGGCCTCGTCGTGCGTCTCGACCATGGGGCCGGAGCCACGCAGGGGGCGGCCGGCTGTCTCGTGCAGGAAGAACGTCGAGACCAGTCCGATCGCTCCAGCCACCATCAAGTAGAAGGCCGGCACCAGGGTGTTGCCGGTCTTGTCGACCAGGAAGGAGGCGAGCAGCGGCGTGGTGCCGCCGAAGAGGGAGACGGAGATGTTGTACGCGATCGACAGGGCGCCGTACCGCAGACGGGTGGGGAACAGGGCCGGCAGTGTCGCCGCGGCCGTGCCGGCGAAGCAGACCAGGAGCAGACCGAGGATGGCGCAGCCGAAGGCGGGCAGGAGGATCCCGCCCTCGCGGATCAGCAGGAACGCCGGAATGGCGAGTGCGATCAGGGCGATGCTGCCGCCCATGAACATGGGGCGTCTGCCCCACCGGTCGGAGCTGCGGCCCACTGTGGTGATGGCGAGAGCGACCAGCAGCATGGTGCCGAGCACCAGCAGTTGAGCCGTCGTGTCGCTCTCACCCAAGGTCACTGTCATGAACGTGGGGAGATACGACGTCACCATGTAGTTCGTGACGTTGTAGAGCAGCACAAGACCCATACAGATCAGCACCGCCTGCCAGTGGCGGGTGAAGATCTCCTTGAGGCGCCCCTTGCCGGACTGGCGAGCCTGCTCGATGGGGTCGTTCTCCCCGCTCTCGGGTCCTGCCTCGCGCTCCGCGGCGGCGGACGCCGCTTCCTGCTGGAAGGCGGGCGTCTCCTCCAGTTTCAGCCGCATGTACAGGCCGATGAGCCCGAGCGGTCCTGCGATGAAGAAGGGGATACGCCAGCCCCAGCTCTCCAGGCCGTCCGACCCGAGGGTCAGCGTAAGCACGGTCACCAGGCCCGACCCCAGGGAGTAGCCCACGAAGGTCCCGAAGTCGAGCCAGCTCCCCAGGAAGCCGCGCCGCTGATCGGGTGCGTACTCGGCGATGTAGGTGGTGGCACCGGCGTACTCGCCGCCCGTGGAGAAGCCCTGGACCAGTCGGCATACGAGCAGCAGCAGCGGGGCGGCGAAACCGATCGAGGCGTACGAGGGCAGCAAACCGACCGCGAACGTGCTCGCGGCCATCATGATCATGGTTGCGGCGAGCACCTTCTGCCGGCCGATACGGTCGCCCAACGGTCCGAACACCAGACCGCCCAGCGGGCGAACGAGGAAGGCCGCGGCGAACGTGGCGAAGGTGGCGACGACCTGGGCCCCGGGCGAACTGGACGGAAAGAAGACCTTTCCGATCGTGCCCGCCAAATAGGCGTAGACGCCGAAGTCGAACCACTCCATGGTGTTGCCGAGTGCGGCAGCCGTCACCGCGCGCCGCACTTTCGGGCGATCCGAGACCATCACGTCCTCGGCACTGAGCGCCTTCTTCCGGCGACGCAGCAATGTGCGCGCCATACGGTCGGTCGCCGAACGTGATGTGCGCGTCGTTTCCGTCTCCGGCCCACGCGGCCGTCGGGGCGTTCTGTGCGGAAGGCCTTTCACCATGAAGCTTTTCTCCTCTTGCCTGAGAAAAAGCCGTGTCGCCGCAAAATTAGGCTGATCAAGACCGACCGGCAAATTGTCCGCCCGTCGATCGATGCCGCAAGCGCCAGCAGGGAATCAGGCCGAGGTGACGGTCCTGGCCCGGAGCGCCTCGCCCATGTTCGCCTCACGCCAGTGCCGCAGCAGTTCGTGGAAGGCGACGGCGCCGTGCGGGTAGGCCGTGGGGCCGTTCGGGCGGCCGCGGCCTTCGCCGTTGTAGTAGCCGGGGGTGCATTCGGCGTGGAACCACGCGTGGTCGGGGGCGCCCTGCGCGCAGACGTCGACCCAGGCGTCCTCGGCCTCGGGGGCGGGCTCCACGACGGCGCCCTTCTCCTCCGCGGCGGCGACCAGGGCGGCGGCGTGGACGGCCTGCTCGTCCAGGATGTGCGTGAAGTTCACGCTGCTGGCGTTCTGCAGTGAGCCCATCCGGATCAGGTTCGGGAACCCGCTGCTGGTGAAGCCGTGCAGGGTGCGCGGGCCCCGTTGCCTCAGGGTGTTCAGCAGGCCGACGCCGTCGCGGCCGGTCACGGGCAGCTTCCCGGAGGTGATGCCGGAGAGGCCCACGGAGAACCCGGTGGCGAACACCAGGCAGTCGACCTCGTACTCGACCCCGCCCACGACGACGCCGCGCTCGGTCATGCGCTCGATGCCGTGGGTGTCGGCCGTGTCCACCAAGGTGACGTTGTCGCGGTTGAACGCGGGCAGGTACTTGTCGGAGAACGTGGGCCGCTTGCACGCGTACCGGTACCAGGGACTGAGGGCCGCGGCGGTGGCCGGGTCGGTGACTTCGGCGGCGACGCGTGCACGGATCTGGTTCATCGTCGCGTGGTCGGCGGCCTCGTAGGCGGCCTCGAAGTCCGGCTCACCGTGTCGGCGGAAGCTGGGCAGGAGCTTCTCGAGCAGGCCGGCCGACTCCGTCCAGCGATCAGCGACCAGGTCCTGCCCGGCATCCTCTCCGGAGCAGATCCGCAGGAAGTTCTCACGGCGCTCGGCAGCCCAGCCCTGCCGGTCCGCGCCGACCTGGCGCGGCGTCATGCGCTGCTGGCCGCGCACGTCCACGGCCGAGGGGGTGCGCTGGAAGACATACAGGTGACCGGCGTCCTCGGCCAGCATCGGGATGACCTGCACGCCGGTGGCGCCGGTGCCGACGACGCCGACCCTCTTGCCCGCGAGGCCCTCCATGCCGCCCTCGGGGCTGCCGCCGGTGTACCCGTAGTCCCAGCGCGAGGTGTGGAAGGTGTGGCCCCGGTAGTCCTCGATGCCGGGGATGCCGGGCAGCTTGGGCTCGGAGAGCGTGCCGGTGGCGGTGATGACGTAGGTGGCCCGGAACTCGTCGCCCCGGTCAGTGGTGACCACCCACTGCTCGACCGCCTCGTCCCAGACCAGGGAGGTGACAGCGGTGGAGAACAGTGCGTGATCGTAGAGGCCGAACCGCTCGGCGACACGCACCGCGTGCCGGCGGATCTCCTCGCCCGGGGCGTACTTCCACTCGGGCACGTATCCGGTCTCGTCCAGCAGCGGCAGATAGACGTGCGACTCGATGTCGCAGTGGATGCCGGGGTAGCGGTTCCAGTACCAAGTGCCGCCGAAGTCGCCGCCCTTGTCGATGACACGCACCTTCGCCACGCCCTGCCCGCGCAGCCGCGCGCCCGCCAGGATCCCGCCGAACCCGCCACCGACGACCGCGACGTCCACCACGTCCCGCAGCGGCTCGCGCTCCGCCACCTCGCCGGTGTACGGGTCGGCTGCGAAGTAGCCGAACTCCGCCTCCGCGGACCGGTACTGGCCCGACTCCTCGGGGCGTACGCGGCGTTCACGCTCGAGGCGGTAGCGCTCGCGCAGGGCGACGATCTCCTGCGGGGTGGGCTGAGTGGCGCACTGCGGCAGGGGCATGGTGCGAGGTCCTCTCGTGGGGGGGGGGTGGGGGGAGGTGCGTCGGGCGTCGCGCAGGCGTGATCAGTGCGTGATCAGCACGTGATCAGTGCCCTCGCTGGAGCGTTCCGCGCGGGCACAGGTACCGTAACGCAGGAACCGGACAGGGTTGTCCGGTTGGGGTCGGTCGCCCCGCGTCCTGCCCGAACGCCACGACACGAAAGGCCTGCCATGACGACGACGCCGAACCTCACTCCCGCCTCCCCGCTGCGCGACTGGCTGGCGGAACCGACCGCCGGACAGGTCCTGCGCGGCCTGCTTGCTTCCCAGGGACAGAGCGAGGAGGCGCTTGCCCCCGCCCTCGGCCTGCCGCTTGAGCAGCTCGTGAAGATGTCCGGGGGGAAGTTCCCGCCGGAGCTGGTGGACGTGCTGGTCACGGCGGCCGAGACCGGGCAGGTCCCCGAGGGCCTGCCGACCGCGTCGCCGACCGGCGCCGCCACGGCGGTGGAGCCCGACCTGGGCGTAGAGATCGGCACCCCCGAGCCGTGGACCGAGCAGGTCACGCCCGGCCGCTTCGACGGCCAGAGCGTCGTCGTCACCGGAGCCGCCTCCGGCATCGGCAAGGCCGTCGCCTCCCGCGTCGTGCGCGAGGGCGGCCGCGTGGTCGCCGTCGACATCTCCGCCGACGGCCTCGCGGCCTTGGCCGCCGGCCTGGGCGATGCGGTCGTACCCGTCACCGCGGACATCACCGCACCCGCGTCCGCCGACGCGGTCCTGGCCGCCGCGGGCGGTCGCGTTGACGCTCTGGCGAACGTCGCGGGCGTGATGGACAACGACGCCGCCGTGCACGAGGTCGACGACGCGACCTGGGCCCGCGTCATGCGCATCAACGTCGACGGCCCGATGCGCCTGATGCGCGCCCTCGTGCCCGGCATGCTCGCGGCGGGCGGCGGCCGCATCGTCAACGTCGTCTCCGAGGCGGCTCTGCGCGGCTCGGCGGCCGGCGCCGCCTACACGACCTCGAAGCACGCCTTGGTCGGCCTGACGATGTCGTCGGCGTTTCAGTACGCGGGAACGGGCGTGCAGATCAACGCTGTTGCCCCTGGCGCGGTGGCCACCGGCATCCCGATGCCCGCCGCCGCCCCCTATGGCTCGGCCCGCACGGCGAAGATGCGCGTGGCGATACCGCGCCTGGCCGTGGCCGAAGAGCTTGCCGCCTCGATCACGTTCCTGCTGAGCGAGGACGCGGTGAACATCAACGGCGCCATCCTGCCCTCCGACGGCGGCTGGTCGGCCGCCTGACCACCTGTCCGGCCACAGCACGCCCGGTGCCCGCGCCGAGCCCCTCCCGCACGGCGAAGATGCGCGTGGCGATACCGCGTCTGGCCGTGGCCGAAGAGCTTGCCGCCTCGATCACGTTCCTGCTGAGCGAGGACGCGGTGAACATCAACGGCGCCATCCTGCCCTCCGACGGCGGCTGGTCGGCCGCCTGACCACCTGTCCGGCCACCGCACGCCCGGTGCCCGCGCCGGGCCCTCCCGCGCCGGAGCCGCACCCGGCAGCGCATATCCCGCACACCACCACGTCCGGACCGCCCGGACGCCAGGAAGGAGCACCTACACCCCATGCCCGCCCACCGCACACCCCGCCGCCCCCGCGCCGCCCTGGCGATTCTGGCCGCCGGTGGCCTGCTGGCCCTGACCGGATGCGGCACCCAGACCACCACCGCCGCACCGGCCTCGCGCCCCGCCCCGTCCGGCCAGGGCAGAACCATCCACGCCACCCAGATGGCTCACGTGACCGACCCGCACCAGGCCACCGGCAGGACCCTGCTGGAGGGCCCGGTCCTGGACGAGGACGGCGGCCTGTACGTCGTGGACGTCACCGCGCCCCCCGGCGAGCCCAAGGTCATCTCCGTCGACCTGGCCACCGGAAAGCACAAGGGGGTCTACACCGACAAGACCGGCGCCTACACCTCCGCGCAGCTCAGCCCGCGCGACGGCCGCCTGTACCTCACCGACTACACCGGATCCATCGTCAGCATCGAGCCGGACGGCTCGGACCCGCGCACGTTCTTCTCCGGTGAGGTCGACGGCTCCGCCACGAACCTCGACGACATCGCCTTCGACGACGAGGGCAACCTGTACGTCAGCGACCTGCACGGAATGAAGCCCGGCGAGGCCAAGGGCCGCATCGTGCGCATCGACCGCGACGGCGAGCAGGCCACCGTCCTGGCCGACGGGCTCGCCCACCCCAACGGGGTGATGTTCGACCCCGAGCTGCACGGCCTGTGGATCAGCGAACTCGCGGAGAACACCATCTCCTACCTACTGCTCGACGCCGACAAAACCGCCGTGGCCTCCCAGCACGAGGCCATCCACGTCGACGCCGGCGTGGCCCAGACCGACTCCATCGCCGTGGACGCCGACGGCAACCTCTACCAGGCACTGCACGGCAGGCCGGCCATGGCCGTCTACAGCCCGAACGGCGAACGGCTGGCCACCGTCGAGGTTCCCGCCAAGGCCGCCAAGGGCCTGGAGTCGGCGACCAACGTCGCCATCACCCCGGGAGGCACGAAGGCCTACATGACCGTCAGCGGCCCCGACGGCGGATACGTCTTCACGTTCAACGCGCTCGGCAAGGGCATCCGTCAGTCCAACGGCGGCTGATGGTCACACGTCGACGACGGTCTCGACGGGCCGCAACGGCCCCACCTCGACGTCGAGCAGGCGCCAGGCCGCAAGAGCACGGCGTTCCCGTTCCGCCGGGTTGGGGCCGTTGACGGCCCCGGAGACCATCGCGACCGCGAGCATGGCGTCGTCGGCGGACAGCCGGTGACCGGCGGGCAGACACCGGGACAGGGCGCCGTGGACGCGCCCGGCCAGCGCCCGGGCCTGCTCGCCGTCGCCCCGTGCGTGCCGTATGCGCAGCAGATCGACGAATGCCGTCGAGCGGGTCAGGTGCCAGGTGACCACGCCCAGGACACTCGCGAGGCTCGCGTCGGCTTCGTCGGCGGCCTGTTCGATCTGCTGGACGTTCTCGTCCAGGACGGCGGAGACGAGCACGACCCGGTCGGCGAAGTGCCGGTAGAGGCTGCCCTGTCCTACCCCGGCGCGGCGGGCGACGGCCGACAGCGGGGCGTCCAGACCCTGCTCGGCGAACACCTCGCGGGCGGCAGCGATGAGTGCGGCACGATTGCGCGCCGCCACCCGCCGCCCTTGGTTGGCCGGACGGCCTGCTCCGTCCGCGCTGCCGCGGCTGCCCTGC
>NZ_BAAAUG010000042.1:0-11638 GCF_039533825.1 Streptomyces rectiviolaceus | reverse complement strand
TGGGCGGCCCGCCGCGGGCCCTGGGGCTCGGTGGATTTCGTCACGCTGGAAGGGTAGTACGGCCAACACACTGCCCTGGTGGCCGGAACAGCCGACACACGGCCGTAGTCCCCCTGTCGTAATCCGCCCGCATGGTTGATCGTTGGGCCGTCGGAACCAGCCGTACACCGAACAGGGGGCGACCTATGACCATCAACCGCAGAGGACTGCTCGGGGCGGGCGCGGCGTTGGGACTGCTGAGCGCATGTGGCTCCAACACCGGTCGGGACGAGGGCGGTTCGGGTGACGGGCCGAAGTTGTCGCAGTGGTACCACCAGTACGGCGAGCAGGGCACCGAGCAGGCCGTGAAGAGGTACGCCACCGCCTACAAGAAGGCGAACGTCACCGTCCAGTGGCGGCCCGGCAACTACGACGAACAGACCGCGGCCGCACTCCTCACCGACTCCGGCCCTGACGTCTTCGAGGTCAACGGACCCTCCCTCGACCAGATCCAGGGCAAGCAGGTCGCCGACCTCACCGAGTTGTTCGACGGCGTCAAGGACGACTTCAATCCGGCCGTCCTCGCCCCGAAGACGTACGACGGAAAGATCTGGGGCATCCCCCAAGTCATCGACATGCAGATGCTCTACTACCGCAAGAGCCTGCTGACCGACGCCGGTGTCCAGCCGCCCAAGACGCTGGACGAGCTCGTGGACGCCGCGAAGAAGCTCACCACGAAGGAGACGAAGGGCCTGTTCCTGGGCAACGACGGAGGCGCCGGCGTCCTGGGCGGCACGCCCCTGCACGCGGCCGGCCTCGAACTCGTCACCGCCGACGGAAAGGTCGGCTTCGACGACCCGGCGGCCGCCCGCGCCCTCGGCAAGATCCACCAGCTGTACGCCGACAAGTCGCTCCTCCTGGGAGCGCCCGCCGACTGGTCCGACCCGTCGGCGTTCGTCCAGGGGCTTACCGCCATGCAGTGGTCGGGCCTGTGGGCGCTGCCCACCGTGCAGAAGGAACTCGGCGACGACTTCGGTGTCCTGCCGTTCCCGAAGGACGGAGCCGCGGGCAAGCCCTCGGTGCCGGTCGGTGCGTACGCCGCCGCGGTCAGCACCCGCAGCAAGCACCAGAAGGCAGGCAAGGACTACCTCAAGTGGCTGTGGATCGACAGCACCGACCGCCAGGAGGACTTCGCCCTCGCGTACGGATTCCACATCCCCGCCCGCATCTCCCTGGCGAAGAAGGCCGAGAAGCTCAGGAAGGGCGCGGCGGCCGACGCCGTCCGCTACACCACGGACCACGGCCATGCCGAACCGCTCCTGTGGACCCCGGCCGCCAGGAGCGCTTACCAGGACGCCCTGAGCCGCATCATCAAGGACGGCGCGAGTCCCGACGGTGAGCTCAAGAAGGTCGTGCGCAAGGTGTCCGCCGAGCTCGGCCGGGTGAAGAAGAAGTCGTGACCACAGCAGCCCCTCGCGAACGACAGTCAGCCGGGCGACAACAACAGGCAAGCGGGCGAAGGAAGTTGTGGGGCCACCAGAACCGAACCCTCTGGTTCTGGGTGTTCGTGGGTCCCTTCGTCCTCGGCCTCGGAATCTTCACGTACATCCCGCTCGGCTGGAGCGTCTACCTCAGCTTCTTCGACGCGCACAACACGGTCACCCCGAGCGACTTCGTCGGCCTCGGCAACTACACGGCGATGCTGCAGAACGAGGCGTTCACCGACAGCCTGTGGACCTTCCTCGTCTTCTCGCTCTTCATCGTGCCCACGACCTACGCGCTCTCCCTCGCGCTCGCCGTCATGGTCCACCGGCAGCGCCGCGCCCAGGCGTTCTTCCGCTCGGTCTTCTTCCTGCCCGCGGCCTGCTCCTACGTCGTGGCCGCGCTCATCTGGAAGATGTCAATCTTCAACGGAGTGCGGTTCGGGCTCGCCAACACCGTCCTCGGCTGGTTCGGCGGCGACCAGATCGCCTGGCTGTCGACCACCGACCCGCCCTGGTACTGGGCCGTCATCGTCACCGTGCGGCTCTGGCTCCAGGCGGGCTTCTACATGGTGCTCTTCCTCGCCGGACTCCAGCGCATCAGCCCCACTCTCTACGAGGCGGCGGCAGTTGACGGAGCCCGGCCCGGCTGGCAGGTCTTCCGGCACATCACGTTCCCGCAGCTGCGCGCCACGTCCGTGGCGGTCGTGCTGCTGCTCGTCATCAATGCCTTCCAGGCATTCGACGAGTTCTACAACCTGCTCTCGGACTCCCGCGGCTACCCGCCCTACGCCAGGCCCCCACTCGTCTACCTCTACTACACGGCCCTCGGCCAGGGACAGAACCTCGGGCTCGGCAGCGCGGGCGCCGTGCTGCTCGCCCTGATCATCGCGGTGGTGACGGTAGGGCAGGCGAAGTGGTTCGGGCTCGGCAGGAAGGAGGCGGAGTGAGAGACCACTTGAGGGGCGACGCAAGGGTCAGGGCGGGCCGCGCGCTGCGGCTCTCGCTGCTGATCGCGCTCGCGCTCCTGTTCCTGATCCCCTTCTACCTCCTCGTACGCAACGGGCTCTCGTCCGAGAGCGACATCACCTCACCCGAGTGGACCTTCTTCCCCTCCTCGCTGCGCTGGGGGAACGTCAAAGAGCTCTTCGAGGACACTTCCGTACCCTTCGCGCGCTCCCTGCTCAACTCCTCGCTCATCGCGGTCGCGACGACGCTCGGCACACTGCTGCTCGCCTCACTCGCCGGCTACGGCCTGGCCCGCATCCCGTACCGCCACGCGAACAAGGTGTTCTACGCGATCCTCGGCACGCTGATGGTCCCGGCCTCCGTCACGTTCGTGCCGACGTTCGTCCTGGTGTCGTCGCTCGGCTGGGTGTCGACGCTGCGCGGCCTGATCGTCCCGACCCTGTTCTCCGCCTTCGCGTGTTTCGTCTTCCGGCAGTACTTCCTCGGATTCCCGCGGGAGTTGGAGGACGCGGCGCGCGTCGACGGGCTCGGATACTGGCGCACGTACTGGCGCGTGGTCGTGCCCAACTCCCGGCCGGTCTTCGCGGCGGTGGGCACGATCGTCTTCATCGGCGCGTGGAACTCGTTCCTGTGGCCGCTGGTCATCGGCCAGGACCGGAACGCGTGGACGGTGCAGGTGGCCCTGTCGTCGTTCACCACGTCACAGGTGATCAGGCTGCATGAACTCTTCGTCGCAGCCGCCGTGTCGATCGTGCCGCTGCTCGTGGTGTTCCTGTTCTTCCAGCGGTGGATCGTGGCGGGGGTGGAGCGCTCGGGCATCGACGACTGACGGGCTCATGGCGTGGGGTGTTTGCGGGCTCGGTAGGCGGCGGCTTTGACGCGGTTGCCGCAGGCCTGCATGCCGCACCAGGTGCGGCGCGTGCCGCGGGAGCGGTCGAGGTAGAGGCGGGTGCAGGTGGGGCGGCCGCATTCCTTGAGGCAGGTGTGGGGGTCGGCGAGCAGGGTGATCGCGCTGCGGGCGACGTGGGCGAGCGCGGCGTGGAGATCTCCCGTCAGGTGGATGCCCGCGGCGCTGAGGCGTAGGGCGGGGGGCGGCCCGGCGGCGGCGTTGTTGACGATGTCCAGGTCGGCCGGCGTGTAGGGGCGGCTCCCCATGCGGTCCAGGGCGAGCTGGTGGATGGCCTCGCGGAGCCGCAGGGCGCAGGTGAGGGCTGCCGGGTCGGCGGGCACCTGGTCGGGGAGTTCGTCGCAGGCCAGGACCCACTGTTCGAGGTCGGCGGGGGTGGCCAGGAGGTCGCGGGGCTGGTCGCGGCGGGATTCCACGGTGGCGACGAGGTCAAGGGCGGGGTTGCCGCTCACGAAGGCGAAGTGCACGTCACCATCTTGACCGGTGACGGGTGCTCGGGCAAGACTCGTCACCTGTTGAACCGGTGACGCGACCGGCAACCATGAATCCGACCACCGTGAAGGGGAGAGCGGATGCCCGCGACATGCGATATCGAGGTCGTCGTCTTCGACGTTCTGGGCACGATGGTGGACGAGTCCGGTGGGATCCGTGCGGCCATCAGTGACGCGCTGCCCGCGCTTGACGATGCTTCAGGCGAGGGGGAGGTGTCCGTGGACCGCCTGCTCGCGGTGTGGAGCGGGCATGTCGAGCGTGAGCAGCGGCGCATCGGGGAGGGAGCCCGGGAGTACGCCAACAGCGAGGTCATCGACCGTGAGGCGGCTCAGCGTGTGGCTGAGTGCGCCGGGCTCACGGACCTGGTGGCCATCGGGCGGTTGGCTGCCGCATCGCAGCGACTCAGCCCCTGGGAGGACTCCGTCGCCGGGCTCACACGTCTTGCGCGGCACTTCCCCGTACTGGGACTCTCCCATGCGAGTCGCGGGGCTCTGCTGCGTCTGAACGCGTACGCGGGCCTGCGCTGGCATCAGGTGTTGTCCGCCGAGGCCGCCCGGGCCTACAAGCCCGCGCCGGAGGTCTACAGGCTGGCGATCGAGGCGGCGGGGTGTCCGCCCGAGCGCGTGTTGATGGTGGCCGCGCATGCCTGGGATCTGCGTGGAGCCCAGGCCGTGGGCATGCGAACCGCTTATGTCCAGCGGCCGGTCGGAGATCCGCCCCGGGCTGCCGACTCCTTCGGCCGGCGTACGCGGAGCCTGGAGGAGCTGGTTGCCGCGCTGACCGCGGAGTAGTGGCCCTGCGGGCCCTGGAGCGGACGGTGTTGTGGGTGCCGGGGGCCGGGTGCCGGGCGTGGGGGAGGGGCAGCAGAAAGCCCCGGACGGTGAAGAAGTGTCCGGGGCTTTGCCGTGAGCGCTGGGCAGGCCTTGCACCTGCATTTCCCCGCAGGAAGCGGGGCGTCTTTCCTTGGACCACCAACGCCGGTCCTGTCGCCGGGGGTTCCCGGCCGCAGGCTCAAGATCAACTGTAGCGTACGGTGCCGGCTCTCCGCGCCACCCTGCGCACCGGCAACGCCTGGGTCCACGTATGGGCGAACCACGCCCTGGCGCCGCACACTCTGGCGGACACCCGACACGTCGTGCACATCTTCCGGGTCTGAGGTGAAGTGTGTGTGGCTGGCTCCAGGAGCTGTCGGGCGTGCCCGAATACCCGTGTAGAAGTGGGGGCGTCCTTCGAACCAGCTTTTTCAACTCTCCGGTAGCGTCGCAGTATGAGTCATCCGCACCCCGAGCTGAAGCCTGCCCCGCCGCTGCCCAAGGGAGGCCTGCGCGTTGTGGCGCTGGGCGGCCTGGGCGAGATCGGCCGCAACATGACCGTCTTCGAGCACGCCGGGAAGCTGCTCATCGTCGACTGCGGCGTGCTGTTCCCCGAGGAGAACCAGCCTGGCGTCGACGTAATCCTTCCCGACTTCACCTCCATCCGGGACCGGCTGGACGATGTCGTGGCCGTGGTGCTCACACACGGCCACGAGGACCACATCGGCGGCGTGCCCTACCTGCTGCGTGAACGGTCCGACATCCCCGTCGTCGGATCGAAGCTGACGCTGGCCTTCCTCGAGGCCAAGCTCAAGGAGCACAACATCCGTCCGCGCACCGTGCGGGTGCGCGAGGGGGACCGGCGGGGATTCGGTCCCTTCGACTGTGAATTCGTGGCGGTCAACCACTCCATCCCCGACGGGCTCGCCGTCGCCATCCGAACGGGCGCGGGGATGGTGCTCCACACCGGTGACTTCAAGATGGACCAGTTCCCGCTGGACGACCGGATCACCGACCTGCGTGCTTTCGCCCGGCTCGGTGAAGAGGGCGTCGACCTGTTCCTCACCGACTCCACCAACGCCGAGGTGCCGGGCTTCACCACCTCCGAGCGTGAGCTGAACCCCGCGATCGAGCAGGTCCTGCGGACCGCGCCGCGGCGGGTCATCGTCTCCAGCTTCGCCAGCCACGTACACCGCATCCAGCAGGTGCTCGACGCCGCCCACCAGTACGGTCGCAAGGTCGCCTTCGTGGGCCGCTCGATGGTCCGCAACATGGGGATCGCCCGCGACCTGGGCTATCTGAAGGTTCCCTCGGGCCTGGTCGTCAGCATGAAGGAGCTGGAGAAGCTCGCCGATGACCGGATCACCCTGGTGTGCACCGGATCCCAGGGCGAACCGATGGCCGCGCTGTCACGGATGGCCAACCGCGACCATGTGATCCGCATCGGCAAGGGAGACACCGTCCTCCTCGCCAGCTCCCTGATCCCCGGCAACGAGACGGCGATCTACCGAGTGATCAACGGGCTGACCCGTTGGGGCGCGAATGTCGTCCACAAGGGCAACGCCAAGGTGCATGTCTCAGGGCACGCCAGTGCCGGTGAGCTCATCTATTGCTACAACATCGTCAGGCCCCGCAACGTCATGCCCGTGCACGGCGAGTGGAAGCACCTGAAGGCCAACGCCGATCTGGCCATCCGCACCGGCGTCGACCCCGACCGGGTGGTCATCGCCGAGGACGGAGTCGTCGTCGACCTCGTCGACGGCCGCGCCTCCATCACCGGCAAGGTGCCCGCGGGCAACGTCTACGTGGACGGGATGACCGTCGGCGGCGTCACCGAAGCCTCGCTGAAGGACCGGGTCACGCTGGCCGAGGAGGGTGTCGTCACCGTGGTCGCCATCGTCGACGCCGACACCGGGGCGCTCGCCGAGGCCCCCGACTTCCTGGCCCGCGGCTTCGTCCACGACGACACCACCTTCGAGCCCGTCATCCCGGTGATCGAGAAGACCCTGGCCACCGCTGCCGAGGAAGGGGTCGGCGACGCCCACCAGCTCGAACAGCTCATCGCGCGTGCCGTGGCGAACTGGGCGTACCGCACACATCGCCGCAGGCCCCTGATCATCCCGGTCATCATCGATGCCTGACCATGCGCCGGTCCCGCTGCCCAGAAAGGTGAACGGATGAGTGTCCGTTTCGAGGAGATCGACTGGCGGCCGACGGCGATGGGGGACATCAGCCTGCGGCGGCGACGTGACCCGGTATCGGGCGACGACGTGTACGAGGTGAAGCTCGGGGACGAGTTCTTGATGTCCAGTCTCTTCACCGCCGGTGAGATCGCGCTGACCCGGCTCGGTCTCGAGCGACTGCCGGACACCGAACTGGATGTCGCGGTGGGCGGCCTCGGTCTCGGATACACCGCACGTGCCGTGCTGGACGACCGGCGGGTGCGCTCGCTGACGGTGATCGAGGCGCTCGGCGAAGTGATCGATTGGCACGAGCGCGGATACGTACCGCTGGGCGCCGCCCTGTCGTCGGACCCCCGATGCCGCCTGGTCCAAGGCGACTTCTTCGCGATGGCCGGCGACGGCAGCGGCCTGGACCCTCAGGAGCCGGATCGCCGCTTCCACGCCATCCTCCTCGACGTCGACCACTCGCCCCGCCACGTGCTGCACCCCAGCCACGCGGCGCTCTACGAGCCCAAGGGGTTGCGCGCACTCGCCAGGCGGCTGCACCCCGGAGGCATCTTCGCCCTGTGGTCGAACGACCCGCCGGATGCGGAGTTCAACGCCGTGCTCGCCGAGGTCTTCACGCATACGGAGAGCCACGTCGTGGATTTCCCCAACCCGCTGCAAGGCGGAACCGCCACCAACACCGTGTACGTGGCGGGCTAAAGGGGGGCGCCGTGGACCAGGAGAACGTGAGCGCCACCCTCACTGTCGCCGTGCCCGTCGCGAGGGTGTTCGCGGTGCTTGCGGACCCGACGACCCATGCTGCGATCGATGGCACCGGCTGGGTCCAGGAAGCGGGCGACCGGGCGCCGCTGACCGAGGTGGGACAGGTTTTCCGGATGGACATGTATCACCCCAACCATCCGAACGGTGACTACCGGGTGGCCAACAAAGTCCATGTGCTCGACCCGCCGCACGCCATCGGCTGGCTGACGGGGGAGGAGAAGGACGACGGTCACCTGGAGTTCGGCGGCTGGAGCTGGCGTTACGACCTCGCGCCGCTCGGTCCGTCAGAGACCGAGGTCACGCTCACCTACGACTGGTCGGCGGTGCCGCCGTTCATCCGTGAGTACCTCAAGTTCCCGCCGTTCGGCCCCGAGCATCTCACCAACTCGCTGCACCACCTGTCCGAGCTCGTCTCCGATAGATGACATGAGCGTCATGAGCGGGGAGTTCAGTGAGCGGGAGAAGACCGGAGGCCCGGCCGGCCGGGCCGCCGTCGAAGAGCGATTTCTGCTGGACTGGGGGCTCGAACTGCCGGAGTCGATCTTCCGGTTCGGGGCGTTCCTGGGATCTCTCGACCCGGTCGGAGAGCGGGCGCTACAGGACCTGGACGTGAGCCCGGCCGGCATCATGGACCTGTTCGCCGACCCGGGTCTGCGGCCGCGTGATGGCATCGACGTCCGGGTGCACGGTCGCTACTACCGCGATCCGCCGGAGTTCCTGACCTTCCTGCACGGCGGCTCCGACGGTCTGCACCACGGCTTGTGGTTCGACGACGGCCGCCTCTGCAGTGGTGTCGCCTCCTACTACAACAACGACGGCGGCGGCATCGACACGCGTTCCAGAACCCCCCTTGAAGCGGTCCGCGCGATCCTCGAACGCTTCTGGCGCGACCTCGATGACGACGTGCGGGACGACGACGAGGTGACGGCTCGGCGCTCGCGCCTGGCCCTGCTGCGCGATGCGCTGACCGCCGTCGAGACGGGTGAGCGTCCCGAGGTGGGCATCGCCTACTCCAGGGCCTACGACACGGCCATCGCGCCCGTGGACCCCGACCGGATCACCACGCTGGACGGCGCGGGTGCACTCGCGTCCGGTGGTTCCGCGCTGGACCGTCCTGCCCACAACGGAGCCGACGAGTACAAGTTCGCGACGTACATGTATGCCCTGTTCGACGATGCGGGGGCCCTGCGGGAGTCCGTGGAAGAGGCCCGCCGCCGTTGCTCGGCGGGTGACCCGACGGAGGCCCTCCTCCTGGGCCGCGACCTGCACTGGGCGTCCGTGGGCGACCCGACACGCGAGGCCCTGGCGAACGAACTCCTCGTAACCGCCTATCGCGCGCTGGACCGCCCCGGGCTGGCGGAGACAGCCGACGCCCATCATCGGCACCGTTCTTTGCCGAAGGTGAACGTCCTGGAGACGACCAGGAAGTAGCCCGTCCATCAACCGCTGCCGGGGGCCGGGCCGGAGGCGGTGACGGCGCGGCGACGATCCGGTGACAGCGCCTCATTAGAGTCGGCTGGGCCCGGTGACCGCGAGCGAGCCGCTCGGTCGCGGCGCCGGAGGTGACCGGGGGGCAGACCTGTGGGCGAGGCCGAAGTCATCGTCCAACTCCGTTCTTCACCGCGTCCCGCGACGGCGGGCACCGCGGACGTGTCGGACGTCCGGAGCCTTCTGGAGCGGCGGTTCGGCGTCACCGTCACGGCGGAGCCGTTGCACCCCGGCGTCGGCGACCCGGCCCTCATCGGATGGCATCGGGTCGCCGTCCCCGCCGATGTGGACGCCGAGGCAGTCGCCACGGCCCTGCGCGGCCACCCGGCAGTCGAAGCCGCCTATGTGAAACCACCGGCGGACCTTCCGTAACGTGAAGGAGTCAGCTGTGCCACAGCGATCAGGTGCGGGGAACAGCCGGGGGAACGACCGCCCGGCTCCAGGATTCGGACCACTCTTCGGACGCCCTGAGCTGGTGTGCGTCACGCGCGCCGACGCCGGGGTACGCATCACCCCGACCGGCGCGACCGCCGCGGCGGACATCTCCGTGAGCGAGCTCGACGCCGTGGCGGCCCTGGCGGACGTCACCTTCAGGCCGCTGTTCGGCGCGGACCAGGAGAGGCTGCGCGCCCAGGCGGGGGCTCCCTCGGAGGGCACAGGGGCAGACGACGCCACGCTGGAGATCCTCGACCGGATGGGGCTCTTCTTCCATGTCGACGCTCCGGCCGACCAGTTGGACGCGCTGGCCGAGCGGCTCCGCACGTCGGACGCCGTGGAAGGCGCCTACGTCAAGCCCGCTGCCGCCCTCGCCGTCCGCGCGGCTGTCCCGAAGAACCCGAAGAAGGAGAGCGAGGAGGCCGAGCTCCCACCGCTCAACGACATGCAGCCGACGGGCGCCGACGCGCCGCCCGTCACCCCGGACTTCACCGTCCGGCAGGGCTATCTCGACGCGGCTCCGGGTGGCGTCGACGCCCGCTACGCGTGGACCCTGCCGGGAGGGCGCGGCGCCGGTGTCCGGGTGATCGACTGCGAGTGGGGCTGGCGCTTCACCCATGAGGACCTGCGGCTGAACCAGGGCGGCATCGTCTCCGGCACCGGGAGCACGGACACCGATCACGGCACCGCGGTGCTCGGTGAAATCGGCGGCGACGTCAACGCGTTGGGGATCACCGGGATCGCGCCGGACGCGGTCACCAGCGCGTCCGCCTTCTCCATCCCCACGGCCACGGCGATCCGGAACGCCGCGGACCGCCTCGGTCCCGGCGACATCATCCTGCTTGAGATCCACCGCGCGGGGCCGCACGCGACCGGCGTCGGCCAGGTGGGGTACATCGCCGTCGAGTGGTGGCCGGACGACTACCTGGCCATCCGCTACGCCGTGAACAAGGGCATCACCGTCGTCGAGGCCGCGGGCAACGGGGCGGAGAACCTGGACCACGCCGACTACGACACCCCGAGGGCGGGCTTCCCCGCCTGGTGGCGCAACCCCTTCCGGCGCACCGCACTCGACGCCGGCGCCGTGATCGTCGGTGCCGGGGCGCCGCCGCCCGGCACCCACGGCCGCCAGCACGGCCCGGACCGCTCCCGCCTCGACTTCTCCAACTACGGCGCCTGCGTGGACGCGCAGGGCTGGGGACGCGAGGTGACCACCACCGGCTACGGCGACCTCCAGGCGGGCACCAACCCGGACTTCTGGTACACGGACCAGTTCAGCGGCACGTCCAGCGCCTCGCCGATCGTCGTGGGCGCGCTTGCGAGCACCCAGGGTGTCCTGCGTGCGAACGGCCGTATCCCGCTGTCGCCCTCGCGGGCCCGGCAGTTGCTGCGCTCCACCGGCTCACCGCAGCAGGACGCACCCGGCCGCCCCGCGACCCAGCGCATCGGCAGGCGGCCCGACCTGCGGCAGCTCGTCCCGGCAGCCCTCCAGACGAGCAGCTGGGTCGGCGTCCAGTTCCGGGGCACCCTCGCCGGGAACCGCACCGGCCGCTGGTTCACCTTCAACTGGCCCGCCCACTGGCATGTGGTGTGGACGGTCGTCCCGACAAGTCCGCGCACCGGCGCACCGCAGATCGGCTGGAAGGTCCGGGTCGAGAGGGCCAACGACACGTACGCGACGTACTGGATCGACGTGACCAACCTCGTGGCCGACCCGGTCGACTTCGAGGCCCGGTTCGCGGTTCTCGGATGGTGAGAGGAAAACGACGATGCGAGTAGGCACACAGTTCACCGGAACACTCAACCCCGGGCAGACCGGGCGCTGGTTCACCTTCAACTGGCCGCAGGGCTGGCACGTCGTCTGGTACTTCATGCCGACGACACCGCAGACGGGCAGCCCGCAGATCGAGTGGGAGACCGAGGTCGAGCGGGCCTCGGCCACGTCGGTCACGTACTGGCTGACGGTCAAGAACATCGGAAGCACCCAGATGAACTTCGAAGGCCGGTACGCGGTTCTCAACTAGGCGAGGGGAACGGCCATGAAGGTGCACATCACCATCGCCGAGGAGGCGGGCGCGGCCCCGGCGGCCGGGGCGGAGCGGCAGCTCTCCGTGGCGCGTGGGG